>JAFOWI010000178.1 GCA_017425985.1 Bacteroidaceae bacterium
GTACAACATAAGCCCACCGAAGCATTAACCATCTCAAAAGGAAGTGATGTTTATGCAGCTCAGTTTGGAAATCAGATAACAGTTCCGCAAGTTGTTTCCGAACGTACGGTACGCACCTATTCTTTCCGCTCCAATAATACTTTTTTAAATTCCACCGGGCGAAGAATACGCCATTTAACTTCCTTTTCTAAACATTCGTCCTGGCGCATATTTCCGGCGTCAACTCCCTTTTTCTGCACGACGGCAAAGCTTTTCTACGTCTATGCATTAAGGGAGATTATCCGTTAGGTATTCATTTTATCCATTCTTTATAATCCGCAGGAAGCACTTCTCTTGCGGACAGAATTGTGTGCGTATAAGTATGCACACCACCCAATCATTTCATCATAACACTTAACATTTGAATAATTATGAATACCATAAAAGAATTTACCCATCCCAACATTGGCACTCGCCTGGATATGAAGTTTGTATTTATATCAGCCGTTTTATTGATTGCCGGGGGATTGCTGATTTATGCTTCGCTGAATTACGAAACATCACACGTAAACCTGCCTTCCATCATGATTGGCACAGGTATTTGCTCTATAATAATGGGCATCGTATGCTATATCGTAAAAGACAGAGCGCTATATTTCCTTACAACAGAATCCAAAATCGAATACAAAGCCTTGCACTTTGATGCAGATGCGCTTCCTGCATTAAAGCAACTTGCAAATACCGGAAGAATTACCGAAGTCAAAACGCTCCAGCCTAAGGAAATCGGGAATGTAAGATTAGAAATCATGAAAGCAGCAGACAATTGTTTCGCAGCAATTCAGGTTTATCAGTATATCGACTTGGCCTACGTGGCACAGACAGAAGTGCGAACACTCAACATTTCCGAAGTCGAAGATTTATTGAAACACATTAAAAACGCCTAAACAAACATTAAAAATATGCATACGATTATCATTATAAGTATCTTTATCATCGGATACCTTTGCATTGTATTCGAACACAATTTGAAAATCAATAAAGCAGCGATTGCCCTGTTCATGTGCGTAGCCTGCTGGAGTTGTTATTTTGGAGGAATTGAGCATTTTATTACGGGAAATGACAATCCGGCAGACGTTGCCCACGCAAACTTGCTGCACCACTTGAGCGAAGCATGCGAAATCCTGTTCTTCCTGATGGCAGCAATGACCATTGTCGAAATCATTGATGCCAACGGAGGTTTTAACTTCGTACGAAAAAAGTTGATTACTCCGAGCAAACGCAAGCTGCTATGGCGCGTAGCTTTGATTACCTTCTTCCTCTCTGCCTTGCTCGACAACCTCACGACGAGCATCGTAATGGTCATGGTATTGCGCAAATTAGTGAGCGACACGATGGAACGCATCATTTACGCTTCATTAATCATCCTTGCAGCCAATGCAGGGGGAGCGTTTTCGCCCATCGGTGATGTCACAACCATCATGCTGTGGATTCGCAATCTGGTTTCAACAGAAGGAATCCTCACCAGCCTGTTTATTCCGAGCATCATCAGCCTCATCGTGCCCACCTTCGTTTTGCAATACTCGCTAAAGGACACTCTCCCCGCTCCTACTACCGACGCTGACGCTGAAAAAGCCGACTCTGCTCAGGGATTTTCGGACAAGGAGCGCAATGCTGTGTTTGTAATTGGATTGGGCGGATTGGTATTCGTGCCCATCTTCAAGATGCTCACCGGTTTGCCTCCTTATATGGGTGCGCTGTTGGCATTATCAGTGTTGTGGATGGCTACAGAAATCTTCTTCCGCCGCGGTCGTAACAAGAATGCATCGTCAAAATACCGCGTAGCGAGCATCATTTCGCGAATCGATATGACCACCATCCTCTTCTTCCTCGGAATTTTGATGACGGTAGCGACATTGGAAGAAATCGGCGCACTCTCATCTTTCGGAACATGGCTCAACACTACGGCTGCCGGCAATCAATACCTCATCACGGGCATCATCGGGGTTGCATCGAGCATTGTGGACAACGTTCCGCTCGTAGCCGGATGCATGGGTATGTACGACCCAAGCATGGGTGGCGACTTCGTGTGCGACGGCATCTTCTGGCAACTCCTTGCCTACTGTGCCGGCGTTGGCGGTTCAATGCTGATTATCGGTAGCGCTGCCGGAGTGGTAGTCATGGGGCTCGAACGCATCAGCTTCGGCTGGTATCTGCGCAAGATTACAGGCGTAGCTTTTCTGGGCTACATCGCCGGCTTGCTTGCATACTACGTGCAGTCCCTACTCTTCTGACAACTAAATATTAGCTAATCCAAACCAAAGCAGGATTTTCACCCCACCCACATGATGAAGGACGAAAATCCTGCTTTCTTTGTGCTTTCAACGGACAAACTGTTGATTCAGACTGTTGAATATAAGCTTCATTATTCGTAATTTTGCTCACGAATTAAAAACAAAGAGAAACTTGTCATGAAGAAAAAACTCGTAATATTCGACCTTGACGGAACACTCCTCAACACAATCGACGACCTTGCGGAGAGCGCAAACCACGCGCTGCTTGCATTGAACTTTCCGACTCACGATGCCGCAACGATACGTTCGTTTGTAGGCAACGGCATCAACAAACTGCTTGAGCGTGCACTGCCCGAGAAAGCACGAAGCGAAGAAAACCTCATGCGCATGCGCGACGAATTCATCCCCTACTACGACGCGCACAACGCTGACTTCAGCACACCCTATGCCGGCATCACGGAATTGCTGACGTGCCTGCAACAGCAAGGCATTGCGCTCGCCGTGGCATCCAACAAATATCAAGCAGCCACGCAGAAGTTGGTGGCACACTATTTTCCGAACATCCGATTTGTGAAAGTCTCAGGTCAGAAGCCGGAGATTCCCATTAAGCCCGACCCTGCAATCGTTTTCGACATCATCGGGGAAACGGAATTCGCCAAAGACGAAGTGCTCTATGTAGGCGACTCAGGCGTGGATATGCAAACAGCGCTCAATGCCGGAATCGATGCCGTAGGAGTTAGTTGGGGATTCAGAACAAAACAGGAATTAGCATCCTACTCACCAGTCGGAATCATTGACAAAACCGAGGATTTACTGAAATTTGTTGAGTAACCTCCACTGACCGCAGATGTACAAAAGTAATTACTTTCGTACTTTCGGGAGTCCCGAGAATGAAAAAGTAATTACTTTCGCACTTTCGGGGGTCCCGAAAATGAAAAAGTAATTACTTTCGTACTTTCGGGGGTCCCGGAAACGAAAAAGTAATTACTTTCGCACTTTCGGGGGTCCCGGAAACGAAAAAGTAATTACTTTCGCACTTTCGGGGGTCCCGGAAATGAAAAAGTAATTACTTTCGCACTTTCGGGGGTCCCGGAAACGAAAAAGTAATTACTTTCGCACTTTCGGGGGGCCCGGAAATGAAAAAGTAATTACTTTCGTACTTTCGGGGGTCCCGGGAATGAAAAAGTAATTACTTTTTCGCCATCGAGCGTCCCGATTTTTTATAAAAAGGTGGTTGAAACTACTCAACACATGCCTTTTCTCTATTTCATACAAACGATATCTGTGTGTAGAAGTCGATTCTGCACTTCTTTGTTTCATTGCTGCAAGGCCCGCTCAAAGAGTGGCAAATCGTCAGGATGCGTGAGCTTCGCATTGCGCTCTTCGCCGGCAACGATTTTTATAGCCACCTCGGGCATATAGCGAAATACGACTCCGCAATCGTCAGTAGCAGCAAAAAGCGGGTCGCTGAGCGCGCGCCTGTATGCCTCGGCAATCACACTGAGCTTAAACCCCTGTGGCGTTTGCACACGCATCAGCCTACTGCGCTCGGGCGCTGCAACCATACGTCCGCACTCCACTTCAATCATCGTATCTACGGCCGGAACTGCAAGATTTACGGCATCGGCTTCTTGCAAAGAAAGGCACACATCATTAATAATACGCTGACTCACAAGGGGGCGCACACTGTCGTGAATGAGCAAAGCAACCTCGGGCACATCTTCGTATGCACGAATTGCGGCAAGGCTGGAGTCGTAGCGCTCCTTTCCGCCGGTAAGCACGCGCATCGGCTTCGTCCAGGCGTTGCTCGCCACGAGCGCTTCGACGTCGGCAACATGTGCCTTGTGCGAAACGATGGCAATTTCGCTGATATGAGCATTGCGGTCGAAAGCATCTACGGCATATTCAAGGATGGTGCGACCGGCTATTTCGAGAAACTGCTTAGGACGGTCGGCACCAAATCGGCTGCCTACTCCACCCGCAAGCAACACTGCTACTATTTTCATTATTGTAAGTTTTTTAATTTTGAAAATAAAGAATGCATATTCTGAACAATCCTATCAAGCATCGTTACATGTCAAGCGTCAGGCGAACACTGATTTGGCGTCCCGTCAGATAATTGGGAACAGCATATTGAGTGTTCGTAATATCCGTCACCCAATAGTAAGAGTTGACGTTGCTGATGCCCATCAGGTTAAAAGCATCAAGCCCAATCCACGCCGAACGCGCCCATTTCATCGGAGCATAGCGCAAGTAGCGATCGTCATTGTTGAAAAGGCAGTACGAAAGTCCCATGTCAACACGCTTATAAGCAGGCGCTCGGAAATTATGGAGTTCGCGCTGCGAATGTGCCGGCCCGAAAGGCAAACCATCGGCTAAAGCCGCTTTGAGCGTCAAGCGCCAACGGTCGGAACCGGGAAAATAGTCCGTGAAATAAAGCGACAGATTGTAGCGTTGGTCGGTAGGACGCGGAATCCACACGCCGTTGAGCTTTTCCTCCGTTTTCATCACCGAAAGCGTCACCCACGAATCCGTACCCGGCACAAATTCGCCAAACAGTTTGAAGTCAATCCCGGCGGCATAACCCTTAGAAAGATTCCGTCCGTAATACACCACTCGCACATTGTCCACAGTATAAGGTATCAAATTGTCGAGCGCTTTGTAATAAGCCTCAGCCGTAAATTTAAAAGGTCGGTTGAGCATGCGGAAAGTATAGTCTCCACCAAGTACGAAATGGATACTGCGTTGCGATTTGATTTCCGGATTAAGTCGCACCGTAGCCACTCCATTAACCAGTGTCGAATCCTTTAGCTCCTTATAAAAAGGCGACTGATAGTAAACTCCCGTAGCAAATCTGAATGCAAAACGGTCGTCGTTAGGCAACAACCCAATCGACAAGCGCGGCGAAAGCAGCGTTTCGTCGTTCCAATCGGAATGACTCAGGCGCAAACCATACGTAAGGTTGAAAAGCCCCAGATTCGACTTGATTCGCCAGGAATCCTGCGCGTAAGCTTCGAATTTTGTCGTTTCGAGTTCGTTTTGCGAACGCATGCTGTAAATAAGCATCAAATGCTCGGGATTCGTTGGCAGCGAGTAGCCCATCGAGTCGCGCATCTCCCACTCGCGCGCAGATTCCTCAATACGCTGTTGCTGCATGCTCGCTCCTGCCTGAAGCGTATGCGCTCCGAACTTCGTGCGAAACTGAAGTCCATACGTCTGCACCTGCGCCTGCAGGAAGTTGCGCGCATGCTCCATGTAAGTCCCGACACCTAACTGTTGCTGCGTAGTAGCCTCGTTGAGCCAATATTCTCCTTGAATGTCATAGGTTTCCTGCTCCTTCGTGAGGAATCGTGCACATTGCAATGCCAGGTAAGTATGCGGATTAAAGTGGCGCGTGAGTGTGGCTGCCCCATAGTAAGTGCGAAAATAGTCGCGCTCCTGTCCGTCGAAATACACCTTAAACTTCTTTGCAGCCTCCATGGTTCCGAAATTCGTCTCGCGGTCCTCAGGTTCAAACTGATAAGTATTATCAGAAATGTTTCCAATCACATCAAAACTCCAACGGGCATTAGGACGCCACGACACGTAGGCTTGATAGTCCAGGAATTTTGGATTGTACTCACCATTTGTATCCATTGAGCCTAAAAGATAGCGCGTCGTCTTATAGCGAACGGAAGTCATTGCACAGATTTTGCTATTGCCCCAGCCCACGAATAGTCCGCCTCCAAGCATAGATGCCGATGCCTTAGCCTCAAACTTTTCAGGTCGGCGGTAAGTAATGTCGAGTACGGACGACATTTTGTCGCCATAGCGTGCCTCAAATCCACCGCTCGAAAAAGCAATACGCTCAACCATATCGCTATTGATGATTGACAGACCTTCCTGTTGCCCCGAACGAACAAGCATCGGACGATACACCTCATGACCATTAAGGTAAACAACATTTTCATCAAACGAACCACCTCGCACATTATACTGAGAAGAAAGTTCGTTGTGCGTACTCACTCCGGCTTGTGTCGCCACCATTTCCTCCACCGCATTACCCGTGGCTGAGGGTTGGAAACGTTGGTCAACAGGCTTCAACACTTGAGTAGTACCAGTCTGAACGCGCTGCCCCGTGACAGTAGCTTCTCCCAAATAATCAGACATTGAGGGAAGTACAAAGTCAATTCGCAAAGAATCTGTCGGGCGCAGGAGAGTGCGCTTTCGTGCATGATAACCAATCATTGAAGCCTCAACAACGACCGTATCTGCCGTTGAACAAAACAACTGATAAGAACCATCGAGCGAAGCTACGGTTACTACATTCTGACTCAACACACGAACGGTAGCCAATTCAATCGGATTTCCACTCAAATCCTTCACGCTACCATAGATACGGCAACGACCTTGTGCGACACTCTCTATTACAGAAAAGCAAAGACAGAGCATCGCATACACTATGATTTTTACAAAACTTAATTTAATTATCCTCATAAAAGAGTTTACCACATATAAACACTACAACTACTCAATTCAAGGACCTCACTATGCCTTAAAAAATGCAATCACAATTATACCGAGATAAGAGAGCAAAA
>JAFOWI010000179.1 GCA_017425985.1 Bacteroidaceae bacterium
ATATGGCAACAGAATGGTACAGTTGCTTCGCCTGATGGATTCCAAGAAATGAGTGGAACTTCTATGGCATCTCCAGTTGTTGCTGGTGCTGTCGCTTTGCTCAAGAGTAAGAATAAAAACTTAACAACTGAAGAAATCATCAAGATTCTTCGCATGACTGCAAAACAAACCGACACGCAACACCGCATTGGTCCTACCATTCAAATCAAAGATGCACTTGATGCTACAACAAATGGTGACAAGGTGAAATTTGATGATTTGATGAAGAATCACGATTTGCTTATAGGAAAGTGGAAGAGTACAAAAGAACTTAAGATTGATCAAAATGGAAATACATTAGATAACATGTGGACTTATTTCACGTTTACATCTACTTCAAAGGGAGAGATTGAACATCGAACAATCCACTTAGGCAAAATATACAAAGCAAACTTAAAAGTGGTTTGGAAAAGTGATCAAATCTTTATAGATCAGCTCGGACCTTCTGTAGCGCAAGATGGGGATCAAGTATTAGAAGACAATTTCATTTGTCGTCCAGATTCTAATGGTTTGCTAATAGTTGATGCAATTCGCAATGGAATAAAACAATTTGAATTCATGCTTATGAAGGTAAAATAATATGCTAATTATTATTGCATTAATGAACTAACTGACTCTTATTTACAATAAATAAACTTAAAAACAATTTAAATAGTTATGTCACAAAATCAAAACGACAGAATAGCACCTGCTAATATTATTGCACTCGTAGGGATTGCAGGTATCGGAGTAATCAGCGGTATTGGCTCATTGCTCAACACGGACGACGGTTCAGTTACTTGGCCTATCATTTGGGCTGTAATTGTAATGACTGTATTAGGAGCATTTCTTTGCATAGCCATCAAAGCCAAAGGTGAAGATAGTCATCGTGAATTATGGACACCTGTGATGTGGGGTTCTATTGCAATTTATGTTATTGCTGCTGCCCTTATGTGTGGTCCATTCCTTAAGTTCTTCTATGTTGTTGCTGAAAAAGATAACTTGCAAGAACAGGCTAAAGCTGAAATCGCAAATATGGAAAGCATCTTCAAACGTTACGAAGAGCAGCGTAAAGATTTCCTAAGCCGTGCAGAAACTCAATTCACAGCATTCCAGCTAAATGGCAAAAACGGTTCGAACGACCTTAAGAACTATTTTAATGACCGCGTTGGTAACAACATCAGAACCTGGATGGAAGACATTGCCATCCCTGCAACTAATATAAGCAGCTTGAAAAAATCTGAAGAATGGAGCATGATTAAGAAAGAAGTCAACGGTTGGAACTATTTGAATTTGCCCAAATTAGCCCTTCGCATTAAGATGTTGCAAGAAGATTCTTGGACGGAACTCAACAATCGTATTGAGCGCTTCGGTAGCGAACAAGCATTGATTCCTGTCATCAAGGGCGGACAAGGTACACCTTATTATCTTGATGGTTGCGCACAGTTCGAACTTGGCGAAGCACCTGTTTCAATCTTTTGTGACAAACTCTCGCAAGACGACAATGTGACTACAACATTAGGTTTCATTGTTTACATATTGCTCAACCTCCTCGTACTCTTTAACATTCTCGTAGCTCCAACATCCAAATTGGTTGGTCCAGAATATCGCGGAAAGGAAACTGAAGGTACTACACTCTAAACATATCAACCCTAATAATAAAATTATAGTTATGCCAATAATAGGAAATAACAAGTCTCTACTTTTGCGTCAAATCGAAACAAGCAATGTAGATATAAATAAGCTTGAAGAACTTCTTAAAACATACGAAGATTTAACCCTCAGCGACCTCCAAAGCGTTATTTCGGACGAAATGTACACGCTGTTGCTGGACAAAACACGCGACCCTCAAGAAAAAGCGCTATGGGTTGAATGTTGTGAAAAGCCTTGGGAAAATTCAGAACTCAATAACACTTTTGAAATTGAGAACGCAATTACAACTATCAATATCTCGATTCAAAAGGTTACAAAATATATAGAGCGCTATCCCAATGGTCCCAAATACAACGAAGCCAATATTCTGTATTCTGATTTGCTCAAAGAGAAAACTAATCTAGAAAATAAAAAGCAAATTATCTTTGATGGAGAAAAAGAGAAAGCAGATTGGGAAAATTTAGACAAGGGCAACTACGCTGCGTTGCGCAATTACCTTCGCAAATATCCGAATTCTGTTCATAAGGATGAGATCGACGATTTGATGTGGACCAACACGATTAATGCACCACGTTTGCAGAATTTCGAGCGCTATCTTCAGGACTTGCCCAACGGTCGCCATGCTCAGGAAGCCCAAAATGCGATTAACGAATTTTCAGAATGGGAAGAAGTAAAGCGTTCGGGCGACATTTTCTTAGTCGATGATTATCGCGACAACCATCCTCAAAGTCCCTTTAAAGGAGAGATTGACAGAGTATATTACGACCTCAGCGACAAAGTCATGGAGGATATGCAGAATAATCCTGCAGATTTCAAGTACAACGACGTCCTTCGTCTCATTCAAGCCGACATTTTCAAGGATTGGGAACTTATTGACAAAGGCCTCATGACCGAAGCTTCTTGGGATACACTCGTAGAGCTTGAAACTGTTAAGGAAGAACTGCCTGACCTTAAGAATTTTGTAATGAACAGTGTTGAAGGCACAGCGCCCGGTGCCACAGACGTTTTCCTTTTCGGTACTCCCGGTACTGGCAAGACGTGTATGCTCATGGGATTAGTTGGAGCAAATGGTAGCCAATTCCAGAAGGGCGAGGACCAACTCAATTATTCGCTCAACCTCCAGCAATATGGTGGTAACTATGCTGCAGCGCTTCAGTCCTACATCTATGCCGGCATCACGCCCGGTTCTACACACGGCTCGTTCGTAACAACCTTCCACGGCAATATTCAGGAAAAGCCACGCAAAGGCAACGTCATCGACCACCGCATCAACCTCGTAGAAATGTCGGGCGAAGAATTTGCACGCCGCATTGCCGACAACGAAAAGGCTACTGTTTCGTTTGAAGACATGGGTACCGGAGCAACACGCGTGATGAGCAACACGAATCGCAAAATATTCTTCATCATCGTTGACCCAACAGTTGAGAAAGTAAAGATTACGTTCCTCGAAGACGTCAGAGACGAAGAAGGCAACGTCATTGACCAGCGCGTACGCAAAAAGTACATTGACCAGCGCATCATCCTTTCAAAGTTCGTCTCGCTTTTCGAACTTCCGGAAAATCAGGAAATCATGAAGCGCGTTGATGCCATCCACTTCATCGTAACGAAGTCCGACTTCCTCGACAAAGAAGGCGAACGCGGTACTGTAGCAGCCGAATTGCTGCGTAACAAGTATCAGGCAACAGTGACGTCGCTCAAAAATTATTGCGAAAACTCCAAGCGCATCAACCGCTCGACAAAGTATTCTCCACAGGTTTTCACCTTCTCGCTCGGCAAGTTCTACCTGGGCGACATCTTTGAGTTCGATGCATCTGAAACGCACAAAATCATCAACGCCATTCGCATCATTTCGGGCGGAGAAAAGAAAAAATCTTGGACAGATATATTAAAAGACTGGTTTGGTTAAACCTTTTTAAAGAAACTTCAATATGGCAAGCATTGTTAAACTTATAGCGTTAGTTGCTTTCATGAATCTTGCGGGTTTCCTGTTCTACGATGGATATTTCGAATCAACAGAACTCCTCATTATCTTCAATGTAATAGCTGTAGGGACATGGATATACACTATTATTAAAGGAAAAGACTAATAAAATACCTGCATTTTGAAACACAAACACAAATAATCGAACTAAAATGCAAAACATCATAAAACTCCGAATCAGCGGTAATCCCAACAGTCAAGGTGGATTCAACGCACTCATCAATAAAGGGGTCATTCCTCAGGGCATCATTGAGGAAGACCGCCCCTTCCCCATCAGCGACAATCCGGGCATCTGTTTGTGCCACAAGGACGACCAGATACTCTACGTGCTTCACGACTCAAAGGTCGTACCCTCCGACGCCGAACGCGACGGCCGACTCACCATCCTGATGTCAATTCCAAAGGGCTTTACCATTCAAAATAGCACAAGTCCCTACGAAGTGCTCATGGAGATATACAAGTTCTTCGTCGATAATTGCATGACCCCGATTGAAGGCTCCGAAGTGAAGCGCTTCAAGACCATGGACGCTATTTTTGCGCAATCCGAGGACTGCAAAGCCATCCTCAATAAGTACGAGTTAGAGAAAGGTTCGCTCGAATACTATACCATGGCAACTTCCGGAACTGCCGCAACGCTCAATGTCCCAACGAGCAAGCTCAACGAGTTCTTCTGCGACACGCAATATCCCGAGTTCCGCACCTACAAGGAAATCTATATCACTACGCAAGGCAAATCGAGCGAAGCGTTGGCTGGCATCAAAATTCCCCGCGAAAAGGAATACGAAATTTGGGTGAACGAGCGATTCCAGTCGAAAGGCACATTGCTTACAACCACGCCCATACAGTCGTCTGGCGGCTTGAACACAGAGGACATCACTTACGACCCCGTTTCAGTGACGCTGCAAGAACTCATCGAAGCTGAGGGCAATAAACTCACCTTTGGACAATCAACAGCCGAACTCAACCTTAAGACGCGTCGCATCAGCCTGACCGTTCCGCCCATCAAGGTGTATTTCAAATTGGAATTCAAATTCGATGGCGATAGTGAAGGCATTAAGAAATTGAAGCGCAATCTGGAGAGCGGTAATTGCAAACTATTGCTGGGAGTGAGCGACATTTCGAACGAAATAAGCAATCCCAACCCACAAATTGCACCGAGCAAAACGAAGAACGCTGCACGCATTACAGGCACTATTGACGGATTCCTTGTGTCAGTCAATGTGGACCGAAACATTGTTGACAAAAAGGCAGTTGTGAAGTTGAACATTACGAAGCGCCCCATTCCTGCTTCCATTCGCACTACGACAGATGGCGGTGGCAGAAGAATGAACAACCAATTTCCGGCTCAACAACAAACGCAAACCACATCACAAACGCAACCTCAACAACCCGTAATGCCTCCCCCTGTTGCTCAGCCCAAGAAGTTCAACTACAAGAATCTGCTAATTGGCTTCGTGCTCGGTTTAATTATTGGTTTGATAATAGGTGTCCTAATTGGATATAATTCTAATAATAGTGAAGACGAAATTGAAAAATTCAAAGCTAAAATAGAAAATCTGGAACTTAAAAATGACTCGCTGAGTCGTAAAAAATTAGAACTTGGTCACACAATTTCAAATTTAGAAGACAGTATTAAAAATCTTAATATAAAATCGAAGAAAGAAGAACC
>JAFOWI010000180.1 GCA_017425985.1 Bacteroidaceae bacterium
AGTGAAAGAGCCAGATTGTTATCCTGCAGAGAAAGCGGCAGACCGAATCTGGCGGCATAATTGCGCACCGCATTGATACCGATCAGATCTGCAAGGTCTACGGTCGCAATATTCAAAGATCTTGAAAGTGCTTCCCTGAGAGTGACTGTGCCGTAGGAATTCCCGCCGGCATTCTTGGGGGAATAGCCGCCGTCAAATTCCCGAGGCGAATCCTCAATCATAGATGTTGGACTGAATCCGTAGGCGTCGATTGCGGCTGCGAAGGTCGAAACAGGCTTGATGGCTGAACCAGGGGAGCGGCGGATTTGTGTTGCACGATTGAGTCCTCGACGGACCTCATATTCCCGACCGCCGATAATTGCGCAAACCGCGCCGCTTTCGGGACGCATCGCAACCAGTGCAGCCTGCACAGGAGTGCCGTCCAGAGCTCCCTGAGGAAAAAGGGTCTCATCAGCAAAGAGTGCATCTGCTGCATTCTGTATACCCGGTTCGAAAGCTGTACAAATGGAATAGCCAGCGGACAACACATCATCAGCGCTCATGTTAAGCAGGATTCAATTGAGAAAAATTTTCATTTGATAACGGTTTGCAATGTCGGTGTGTCAAAATCAAATGTAATAATTTATTAGTCCAACAAAATTTTCACGACATCGGACTTCGGAAAAACAACATCGGAGGTAATTTTAACAACATCAAAGCTTGTTTTAACAACCTTTGACCTTGTTTTTGCGCATTTTAGGCCCAAAAAAGGGGAAAACCAATGTGGTTCTCCCCTTGTACTACAAAGATACAACATTTTTCGGCGAAATCCAAATCGGTCTCAAACCCCATTTTAACATTTTTTTTAAGATTAAGTTAACGTTTCGTTAACTATCTCCTTTTCTGAAAACGTGAAAATTTTGTGTGTCGAGGGGCAATTCCTAGCTTTGGATTTGCATAAAAAATGAGCAGGAATTGCAGCGAAGACTGTGTCGCTTTGCAATTCCTGCTCTATGCTTTTTGCTCCAAGGGTTGACGCACCCTTGAGGAAGTCCTTATTAGAGGAGTTCGATTACCTGAAGAGCCACCTTATGTTCGGGGTTGAGCATGAGGATTTCTTCGCAGTACTTCTTACATTCTTCGTCGTGTGCCTTCTTTTCTTCGTCGGTGAAAGTCATGCCTTCAGCTTCTTTGAATTGGCAGTACTTCAAGTGGTAAAGCATGAGGTACTGAGCACACTGAATCTTCTGGTTCTTAAGTTCCATGTTGTCGCCGATAAGTTCGAACGCCTTAGTGTAGTACTCGCGGGGAAGTTCTTCGGGAGCCTGGGGGTCAGTAATCCACAAGCGTGCGCGGTAGAAGTAAGGAATGTAGAGCACTTCGGGCTTGTAGTTGCCTGCGTTTTCGGGGTCGTTCATCTCAGCGATGATGCCTGCATAAATCTTGTCGGCATCCTGCTTGAATGCCATCTTAGCGTCTGCCGCGATGCTGTCCTTGTTGCTGGCTGCGAGGTAGAGGTTTGCCAAGCCGAGGTCGTCGCCGAGTGTCTTCTTTTTGCCTACGAGTTCGAGATACTTCTTGTAGTAGGGGATAGCTTCTTCAGCGCGGCGTGACTGGCGGAGCAAGTCTGCCAAGCTCTTGAAGCCGGGAGCTTTCGTAGAGTCGATAGAGAGTGCCTTAACGTAGTAGTCGATGGCAGCGTCCTTGTTGTCCTTCTCTGTTTCGTACTTTGCAGCGTAGAGGTAGTCGAGGTAAGTGTACATGCTGTCGGTGTACTGCTGTTCGCTGATGTACTTGATTGATTCTGCAGCCTTGTCGAGTTCGTAGTTTTCAACTTCGCAGAAGAACTTGTAGCCCTTGAGTGCCTTGTTGTCGGCAGCGAATGCGAGTGTAGCGTTTGCTACGTCCTGGCAGTCGAGGTAGTTTTGAACGGCGAAGAGTGAAAGACAGTAGCGGATGCATGCACGGATTTCGAGGTCTTCAGCAGTTTTGGGAACAGCCTTGTAGTAAGCCTTGTAAGCTTCGACAGCGTTCTTAAACTCGTTCTGAGTGTAGTAGATGTCGCCCAATTCCTTGTCAGCAAGGTAGTATGAGGGGTCGAACTGCTTGAGCTTCTTGAGCTTTTCGATTGCAGAGTAGGGGTTGATTGACTTATATACGCGAGCTGACTGCTTGTAAGCTTCTACGTTTGTAGAGTCGAGCGTAAGGATTTCGTCGAACTTTGTACCTGCCACGCCGTAGTTGCGGCTCAACATTGCAGTTTCAGCGCAGAACATGAGCACGCTGAGGTCTGTGGGCGCAATTTCGTAAGCCTGGCGCTGACATTGATTTGCAAAGGGGAAATAGCTGAGGCCGGGCTTGCTGTTCATCACGAAGTAGTGACCCATCGCAACGAGGACGTCAGCCTTTGTGCGGTTCTTGCGGATGATCTTCATGAATTCCTTGTTGGCCTTGCTGGGGTCGGTGAGCATCATGCTCATCATTTCGTCGCACTTTGCTTGAAGCTCTGCATCAAGCGCGGGAACGTCGTAATTCAAACCTTTGAAGTTTGCTGCAACTTCAGCTTCCAAATCTTCGTTAGCTTCAGCCACCTGAGCAGAAGCAGGCATAGCACTTGCGAAGAGCATGAGTGCCATGGTGAAAATAGAATAGATTTTCTTCATTATAAAAATTGATTTTGTTGTTTTTCAGCGTTGTGGTTCGGGCATTTTCCGAAACCGAGTGCAAAATTACGAAAACTTATGCAGAATGTAAAAAAACTTTAGGTTAAAAGTGCTTGCACATTGTTAAATCTTCTGTAATCTGCAGATTTTGAAAGGTGGAGTAATTAGTTTTGAACAGTTACATCCTTAACTTGCACTTGGGCGTAGGGCAGAAGTTGTGAGCCGTTGCAGATGATGGTTTGCCCCTTGGTGTCCTTGAGGAAGAAGTAGAAACTTTTTACTGCGGAGCGTCGGCGCGGGTCGGTTGTGATGGCATACACGGAGCGCGTGAGGGGGTAATCGCCTGTGGCTATGTAGTACTGATAGGGGCGGAAGTAGTCAGCTTCCTTACCTCCCTTGCGGCTGACCATCATTACCTGGACATCAAGATTGCGGAAGGTAGAGAGCACGCTGTCGTTGCGCAACCAGTCGGCGCCTACGATGGCAATTACGTTCTTGTTGTTGCGTGCAGCTTCGATGGCTGCTGTGTTTGAACCTTGGGCGTAGAGATTTCCTCCGAGTTTTTTTGTAAAGCAAAGTGAGTCGGTCATGTAGCGAACGGTGCTTGAGCGCGAATTGTCGAACACAACCTGAATTTCGTCTTTCTGCGTGCCGCGTTCGAGCTGGTTCCAGTGCGTAATTTCGCCGCTGACAATTTTTCGGAGTTCTTCGACGGTGATGAGTGAGTCGGGGTTTTGCTTATTCGTTACGAGGGCGATGGCGTCGTAGGCGATGAGGCTATGAAGTGCGTTGCCCGTGCGGCGTTTGATGATGTCGCGCTCAACGTCTGTGAGTTTGCGCGTGGTGATGCAGCATCTTACGCTGTCGTCGATGAGCATGTGGATGGCGGAGTCTTCCGTCACGTAGTAGGGCTGCATGCTTGCTTCGGGATGGAGCAGGCCAAATTGCTCAACTTCCTCTTTCATAATTGTGCTGAAGGTTTCGTCGATGGCTATCTCAACTACGTTTTCCTTCATCCATGCGCCGGGAGTTTTTTTCTCGCAACTTGTAAAGAGTAAGCCTGAGATTGAAAAAATAAGTCCTGAGGCGCCAACCATTACAGAGGTAATCTTCTTAAGAATGTCTGATGTTTTCATAGCAATAAATTTTGATTTTTGAATTTCTACGCAAAAATACAAAAAAGTTGGCATATCCCATTACGAGACATGCCAACTTAATTTATAATTAGTCTTATTTGCATAGAATCATGTCCTATGCGGAGATTCGACTATGTGATGCGGAAACGGATAGGAAGTGTGTACCATACACGTACGGGGTTACCCTGAGACTTCGCGGGGATGAACTTAGGCAACTGCTTAACAACCTTGATTGCAGCAGCGTCGCATTCTTCAGAAAGACTCTTGCGAACTGTAACGTCGCCAACAGAACCGTCCTTTTCTACCACGAAGCGTACGATAACGATACCCTGGAGTTCCTGTTCGAGGGCGATGCTGGGATACTTGAGGTTGTCTGCAACGAACTTCAAGAGTGCATTTTCACCACCGGGGAACTGAGCCTTCTGTTCTACGATGTTTTCGAGGATTTCGTCTTCTGCGGGGGGAACTTCGTCACCACCGGCCATCTGATTGTCCTTCAAGTCGTCGATGTTGATACCGTCTTCAGTATCACCAACGTAGTCCTGAGAAGCAATGGCGATGTTTGAACGAGTTACTTCCTGCTGGCTCTTAAGAGCTTTGGTTTCGTCAACTTCATCCACGATGTCGGGTACAGTGAAGGCGATTGACGCCTTAACAGCAACCTTCTGAACAACAGGCTTTTCGTATTCCTGCTTGATTTCCTGCTTGGGCTCTTCCTTCTTGGGTTCTTCCTTCTTAAGTTCAGCGAAAGAAGTTTCCATTTCGGCTGTCATGTCGCGGTTAGCTTCGATAGCAGCTGTAACAGCTGTCTTGATACCAATAATAACAGCGAGTGCGACAATACCGAGAAGTACGTAGATTACGGATACGAGGCGACGCTTTGAAGCCTTCGCACGCATAGCATAAGCGCCGTATCCTTGGTTACGACCTTCAAAGACGAGGTCACACCATTCTTTGGAAGCTAAATCAATATTAGACATGCTTTTTAAACTTTGCTTATGTTATTACTTTTCGTAAGGAACAGCGTTTTGGATCATTTCCAAGTCCTGTTCGTTAATCTTGTCAATCACGTACTTACCAATACAGCAAATCTGCATTTCGTCGAGTGCGTTGATGAGGTTGAGATAAGTAGCGTCGTCTGTAGCCTTGATAATAGCCGAGGGCGTAATATCAGAGTTCTTAATGTCAGACAAACGTTTCTTATATTCCTCACGGTTCTTCTGGTCCTGCTGAACATTAGCTGTCCAACGACCGGCAAACTCCTTGTCGAGCGCCTTTACTTGAGCCTGAGCCTGAGCATTCTTTGCCATAAGCACGGCACGGATACCGTCCTTACCATAAGCTGTCTCGTAAGTCGTAGCTTCTGAGGGTTTACCTTCAAAGTAGTAAATCTTGTCGTCCTTATCAAGGATAATCGTGATAGCCTTGTCTGATGCAACCTGGCTCTTATTTTCCTGCTTGATGTCGTCCTTGTCCGAAGGCATGGTAATCTGCATCGTCTGAGGCTTAATAAGTGTTGTACAGAGCATGAATGTACTCCACCGAGGCAAAAGGCAACTCCGAAGCCCATA
>JAFOWI010000181.1 GCA_017425985.1 Bacteroidaceae bacterium
ATGGTTGCTCCCCGAAGTAGGAAACATCCTGCTTTGGGGAGGTTGGTTTGTGGCGATTGTCGCAGCGCTGTGCTACGCAGAACTCAATACAAAGGAGAGCCTGCTACGTAAGCGCTCGCAGATGATAAGCACCGTCTGCTTCGCCCTGCTGGCTGTCTATCCGCACAGCCATCATTGGAACTGGCACTCCATGGCGCCACTGCTCCTCTTAGGAAGCTGCTACTGCCTGATTCAAACAGCGCAGACAACGCGTCCCGAGGGCTACACCTTCTATAGCTACGCGCTGCTAAGTTGTGCGGCAGCTGTACTACCTCAGACCTTGTGGCTCGTGCCGGTGCTTGCGTGGTGTCAGGCAACGAGCATCAGCTCGCTCACACTGCGCAGCGCGATGGCTGCACTGTTAGGAATGTGCGTCCCCATGGCGATGCTCGGGCTATACCTTTACGTAGTAAAGGGAGCGACCGACCTGCTGCCCCTCGTAGCGCAACACCTCGCGCCTTGCTTCAAGCCCGACATCGGCTACTGGACACAACTATTCGGCACCTCAGCAGAGGAATGGACCGTCCACGACTGGCAATTCATAAGCACCGCTGGCTGCCTGCTCAGCATCAGCATCGTCAGCATCAGCCACTATGTACACACCGCGCTCAAGGACAAGCTGCGCGTGCGCACATTCTTCAACATGCTGATGCTCATGGAAGTAGCACTTTGGCTGACGCTTCTGCTCTTTCCGGCGCAAGCCGATGCATTGCTCCTGCTGTTGTCAGCCATCAGCGCCCCGTTCGTAGCACATTACTTCACACTAAGCCAAGGTTGGGCAGCAAACGTCGTATTCGGGCTAAGCCTCAGCACATTTGCATGCCTCGCCATATTTAATTACAACGTCCAATGGATTTTATCGTTAATTTTCTCATAGAATGGGGCGTAGCCGGAATGTTTATCGCCGCATTTCTGGCAGGCAGCTTCATACCCTTCTCCTCCGAAGCCGTGATGCTCACCCTCTTAGGCGCAGGCACTGACCCCTGGGGGCTATTCGTCTGGGCCTCAGTCGGCAATATCCTTGGAGGGATGTTCAACTACTTTGTAGGCTCCATGGGCAAGGAAGAGTGGATTCAGAAGTGGGCAAAGGTGCCTCCCAAGAAGTTGAAGAAGGGCATGAACTACGTGCATCGCTATGGTGCCTGGGCCGGACTACTGTCGTGGATACCCCTGCTGGGCTCAGTCATCACAGTAGCTCTGGGCTTCCTCAGAGTCAACGTGTGGGCTTCGCTCCTCACAATTTCATTGGGTAAGAGTATTCGCTACTACCTCATCATGTGGTTGGTGTGCGAAGCGTTTAACGTATAAGAATTGCGTATGTCAACCCGCCTTCGCAACCTATTTTTCCTGTTAGGCATAGCCTGCATCGTCGTGATGGTCGTCAGTTTCGACTTGTCACTGACGTCGATTACGGACAACCTTGCGCGCGCAGGGCGCTGGTTCTTCATTGCCTGCGCGCTATGGGCTGCGGTCTATACGCTCAATGCCATCAGCTGGTACGCCATCATTCACGACGGTTCGACAGCGCAGCGCATCCCCTTTTGGCGCGTGCTGAAATACACAGTTACCGGCTTTGCGCTCAACACCGTCACGCCCGTAGGACTGATGGGCGGAGAGCCCTACCGCATCATGGAGCTGAAGCCCTACGTAGGCATCGAGCGCGCCACGTCGAGCACACTGCTCTACGTGATGATGCACATATTCTCCCACTTCTGGTACTGGCTGTTGTCGGTAGGCATCTATATCTTTGCGTATCACGAATCACTCACGCCCGAAATGGGCATGTTGCTCCTCTCTACGACCATCGTATGCAGCGCCGGCATCTACTTATTCGCTCGCGGCTACCGCTCGGGCTTCACTCGCTCTGCGCTCAGGCTACTTACGCACGTGCCCTACATAAAGAAATGGGCAATACGCTTCAGCAACGACAAACAAGAAACCCTGCAGCGCATTGACCAACAGATTGCGCAGCTACACAGCACACGCCAGCGCACATTCGGCCTCGCTCTGTCGTGCGAACTGCTGGCACGCATACTGTCGAGCGTAGAACTCGTGATTTTCCTGCAAATCTTTAGCATCGAAGCCTCGCTTGCTGACGGCATACTGATGCTGGGATTCACATCGCTCTTTGCCAACGCCATGTTCTTCCTACCCATGCAGCTCGGTGCACGCGAAGGCGGATTTGCCATGGCAGCCGGCGGACTCGCCATCGGCACCGGAATCGGTGTTTCGGTAGGTCTGCTCATCCGCTTGCGCGAGTTGGTATGCACCATCGTTGGCATCGGTATCATGAAAATTGGCAATAATTTCCGTTAATTTGTCCCATTTTTCGGCTCGCGATGTTAAATTTTGTAAGAAAACGAATTTCTTCGATTAAGTTTCCTAATTTTGCAAAATAATATTCATCTATCAACTACAGAAAACGATTTATAACTATGCAAGCAGCAAATGGAAAACTGGCAGTAATGTGCGTAGGGCTCGGAGCTGTAACGACAACTTTCATTACCGGCACACTCATGTACCGCAAGGGATTGAGCATTCCTGGCGGTTCGGTTATAGAAATGGCAAAGATTCGCGTCGGACGCGGTGCAAGCAAGCAATATAAGAAAATCAACGAGATTGTGCCCGTAGCTCCAATGAGCAGTCTGGCATTTGCCGCGTGGGACATCTTCGAAGAAGACGCTTACCAGGCAGCCCTCCACGCAGATGTGCTCAAGCAGCGCGACATCGACCCCGTGCGCGAAGAACTGGAAGCCATCCAGCCCATGAAAGCTGCCTTCGACAAGCATTTTGTGAGCCGTCTGCAAGGCGACAACGTAAAGCAGGGCACACGTTGGGAATTGGTCGAACAACTCCGCGAAGACATCCGCCGTTTCAAAACCCAGAAAGGCTGCGACCGCGCAGTAGTGATATGGGCTGCTTCGACCGAAAAATACATCCCTTACAACGAAGCCGTACATCGCAACCTCTCCGACCTTGAATCTGCAATGAAAGCCGACGACTGCGAAAACATCTCGCCCTCAATGTGCTACGCCTACGCAGCCATCGCCGAAGGAGCGCCTTTCGTAATGGGTGCGCCAAACCTTTGCATCGACATACCCGCAATGTGGGATTTTGCAAAGCAGATGAACGTACCTATCGCCGGCAAAGACTTCAAGACAGGGCAAACCCTTATGAAAACCGTGCTCTCGCCCATGCTGCGCACACGTTGCCTGGGACTTGCGGGCTGGTTCTCCACAAATATCTTGGGCAATCGCGACGGCGAAGTGCTCGATGCGCCCGAAAACTTCAAGACCAAGGAAGTTTCAAAATTGGGTGTTATCGACACGATACTTAAGGCAGACGAACAGCCCGAACTCTACGGCGACATCTTCCACAAGGTGCGCATCAACTACTATCCTCCACGTGGCGACGCTAAGGAAGGATGGGACAACCTCGACATCTTTGGCTGGATGGGTAAGGACTACGGTATGCAAATCAAGGTCGATTTCCTCTGCCGCGACAGTATCCTTGCCGCCCCATTGATGCTCGACCTCGTGCTCTGTGCCGACCTTGCATTGCGTGCAGGCTGGAGCGGCATCCAAACATGGATGAGCTTCTACCTCAAGAGTCCGATGCACAACTACGTGGAGCAGGAAGAACCCATCCACGACCTCTTCCAGCAGTACATCATGCTGAAAAATGCCATCCGCACAATGGGCGGATACGAAGCCGACGAAGAGTTGGACTAACCCCTTACGACAAAACAATTTGGAGGCTGCGTCAACGACATCAATCTTGGCTCAGCCTCGCTTAATTTCCAAACAACACAACTCAGACTTAACGATGCAACGCTTGTTACTCATTATATATACGATTGTGCTTGCGCTCCCGGCGTTGGCACAAAAAATCACCGGGGTCGTCACCGACGCCCAGACAGGCGAGCCGTTGCCATACGTCAACGTGTATTACAAAGGAGGGCGCATCGGTGTGCAGTCGAACGAGCAGGGAAAATATTCCATCAGCTACCACCCGGACGAACTCTACTTCTCCTGTGTGGGCTACACCACGAAACGCTTCACTCCAAAGCGCGCACGCGAGTTCAACGTCATGCTGGAACAAACGGAAACTGAGCTATCCACAGCTACCGTCACTGCCCAACGCAAGAAGTACAGCCGAAAAAACAATCCCGCCGTGGAACTCATGAAGAAGGTGATTGCCCGCAAAAATCTCGGCCAGCTCAAAAATCATGACTACTACTCGTTCGACCGCTACAACAAGCTGGTGTTGTCAATCAACAATATCAACGACTCCATACAAAACTGGAAGTTCGCTAAGAAAAACCCATTTCTCTACGAACACGTCGAAACCTGTAATTTCACAGGCAAACGCATCCTGCCCATCTCCGTAGAAGAAACCGTTGAGCGCGAAATCTATCGTCGCTCCACAGACACTCAGAAACTCCACCTCTTAGGCAGAAAATCGAGCGGCATCAACGACGTTTTTGCCACGGGCGACATTCTCAACACACTGCTGCAGGAATGCTTCACCACGGTCAACATCAACGACGACAAGGTTCAACTCCTGCAATATCCCTTCATCAGTCCGCTGTCCACAAACTACGCCATCAGCTTCTATCGCTATTTTCTGCAGGACACGATTATGGTCGAAGGGCGCAAGTGCATAGACGTGGCGTTCACTCCCAACAATCCGCAGGACTTCGGATTCTCTGGCCACTTGTTTGTAATGGCCGACTCCACCTACCGCGTACACCGCGCTGACATCACCATTCCCCAACGCTCCGACATCAATTTCGTAGAAAGCATGCGCATCATCCAGCGCTTCGAAGAACTCCCCTCTGGCGAGCAGGTGCTTGGCGAAAACCAAATGATTCTTGAACTGAGCCTCGTCGAAGGCACACCCAGCATGCAAGTAAAACGAATGTCGGCATTCTCCAACTACTCATTTGCAACGATACCCGACAAAGACTTTGACTTCAGAGGCAACACACGCACAGACAGCAATGCCAACATCCGCAATAATGAATACTGGCAAGCACATCGGCCGACGGAACTCACCGACTCGGAAGAAAACATGCAAAACTTTGTGCTGAAAATGCAGCAAATCAAAGGCTACCGCGCTGCGATGTGGGTAATGAAGGCGTTTGTTGAAAACTTTGTCGAAACAAGCACCGACCCCAAGCGACCTTCGAAGCTCGACATCGGACCTATCAACACGATCTTCTCACAAAACTTCGTTGAAGGCTATCGTATCCGCGGCTCATTCCAAACAACAGCCAACCTCCACCCACAACTATTCTTCAAAGGCTATGCAGCATACGGCATCGATGACCATTGCTGGAAGGGAAGCGCAGAGTTTACCTACACCTTCGAACCAAAAGAATATTTGCCCCACGAATTTCCCGGAAGCAAACTGTCGCTGACGCTCTACAACGACGTTGTGTCGCCCACGGACAAATTCATCTCCACGGACAAAGACAACGTCTTCACCTCCTTCAAATGGACGGACGTCCACCACATGCTCTATACGCGCTACGCACGCATCAACCTGTTCCGAGAATGGGAAAACGGACTTTCGTACAACGTAGGAGCAAAAATTCAGCGCGACGTTCCTACGGCAAAACTCTTCTATCAACCCCTCAACGGCGCAGCAGCGCCCACTCAATCGGCAACTGACAATGTCCATGCGCTCCACGCGTCAGAACTCTGCGTTGGAATCACTTATCAACCGGGCATCACGTGGGTCAACACCAAGCAACGACGCATACCCACGAACCACGACGCACCGAAGTTTTCACTCCAACACAACTTTGGGCTGAAAGGCATTCTCGGCAGCGACCACAACTACAACTTCACCGAGGTCGAAATCTACAAACGCTTCTGGACACCCTCCTGGGGCCGCATCGATACGTACATAAAGGCAGGCGCACAATGGAACCGCGTACCCTTCCCCTACCTCATTGTCCCGGCAGCCAATCTCTCGTACATCAAGGACGACAACACCTTCAGCCTGATGACAAACATGGAGTTCCTCAACGACCGCTACGCAGCCATTTTCGCTTCGTGGGACCTCAACGGAAAGATATTCAACCGACTGCCGCTTATCCGTCACCTGAAACTGCGCGAATACTTCGGCTTCAGCGCCCTGTGGGGGCACCTTACGAGTAAGAACAACCCCATGCTGAAGAAAAACAGCGGAGACAGTCGGCTCTACTACTTCCCTGGAAAATTTGAGAACGACGGAACCTACACTCCCATCACCACTACGATGAAAAGCTCCACCCCCTACGTTGAAGCCTACTTCGGACTCTACAACATCCTTAAATTCTTCAACGTCGAATACGTACGCCGCCTCACCTACCTCGACAATCCCGAAACCGACCGCTGGGGCATACGCGCACGCTTCGTAGTAACATTCTAAACAAACGTTTCGCAGGCTAAAACAAAGAAAATCGCTATCAAACAACAGTTTAGTAACATATTTTACGAGATTTTAACAAAATATTTGGTTTACTCAAAAATAAGCATTAACTTTGCTTTGCATTCATACAAAAACCGAAAGGATTCCGACAAACCACAAGTCGGGATTCTTTCAGTTTTATTGCAAGGAGAGCATTTAGGGGGCGCCACAGCGTCTCTTTTTCTATGCCCGCTCCATAAATCTACGAAAAAACAAATAAAAATAGTATCACAAACACGCCGAGCCCCGCTCAGCGCTTAAATCTTATTATTCAAACAATGGCATACATGTCACAAGAAGGCTACGACAAACTGGTAGCCCAACTCCACGAATGGGAAACTGTTGACCGCCCCGCAGCATCGGCAGCGATTGCTGAAGCTCGCGACAAGGGTGACCTTTCAGAAAACGCAGAATACGACGCAGCAAAGGAAGCACAGGCAAACCTCGAAGCCAAAATCGCACAACTCAAAGTTACGATTGCTGAAGCCAAAATCATCGACGCTTCGCGCATCCGTACCGACATCGTTCAGATTCTTTCAACCGTAGAAATGAAGAATGTTGCTAACGGATTCGTAATGAAATATACCATCGTGAGCGAAAGCGAAGCCGACCTCCGCGCCGGTAAGATTTCATCTACAACTCCCATCGCCCAAGCACTCCTCGGCAAGAAAGCAGGCGACATCGTTGAAGCAACGATTCCCAACGGAAAAATCAAGCTCGAAATCATTTCTATCACAGCATAAGATACGCTCACAACTATGTCAATCTTCTCAAAAATTGCAGCAGGCGAAATTCCTTCATACAAATGCGCTGAGAGCCAGGACTTCTACGCATTCCTCGACATTAACCCCGTCGGAATAGCACACACACTCGTCATCCCTCGCAAGGAAACAGATTACCTCTTCGACATTGACGACGAAAACTTTGCCCAACTCATGCTCTTTGCAAAGCGCGTGGCACTCGCTATCAAAAAGGCCTTTCCCTGCAAAAAAGTAGGTATGGCGGTTTTAGGACTCGAAGTGGCACACGCCCACATCCACCTCATCCCCCTGCAGAGCGAGGGCGACATGGATTTCCGAAAGCCCAAGCTCCAGCTTACTGCCGAAGAAATGGCTGAAATCGCAGCAAAGATTCAAGCAGCGTTCGAATAAGCCAAAAAACATTTTTTGTGACCGTCGGACGGCTACAACAGTTAGAAAAACACTTTTTGCGACCGTCGGATGACTACGACAGTTAGAAAAACACTTTTTGTGACCGTCGGATGGCTACGACAGTTAGAAAAACACTTTTTGCGACCGTCGGATGGCTACGACAGTTAAAAAAACACTTTTTGCGACCGTCGGATGGCTACGACAGTCAGAAAAACATTTTTTGTGACCGTCGGACGAAAAAAGACTTTACAGATTGAAGTCCGCCCAAGAACAACGCCGCATATAAGAATACTTACACCGTTAAGAAGTCGTTCCCCATAAATAGAGGAGCGACTTCTTTTTTTTGTAACATAAAGACAAGGGTGTATTAGTCAAAATAAGCTTATAGCGCATTCTTCATATAGTTCAACACCTCGCTCCAACGCATACAAAAAAAGGCGGGCATGCCAAAACAGAATCTTGACACACCCGCCACTACATTACGTCATGAGATTATTCCCAAGTATGGTTCCAACCTTCGTCGCGACTACCGCTCATGCGCGCGTCGTCTTCGGTTACACTGTCAGAAATCATTACTGCATTGTTTGATGCTGCAAGCATACCCTCTGTTTCAATATATATAATATTGAGTGAAGGCGCTGCATACTGCTTCTTAGAAATCATAGTATTCATTCTTTAAAATTTGATTCATCCATTAATAAATTACCTTCTTGCCATTTACGATGTACACACCCTTGTTGGGAGTCTGCACACGGCGACCCTGGAGGTCGAACACCGCTTGCTTACCTGAAATGCCAAGCACAACGTCAGATATTTCAGTAGTGCCGTCATTGTTTTCGAACACCATGCGGAAGCCCTTCGTTGCTGTAGGCGATGGAACGCTCAAATATGCACGGTTGCGGTAAACCTTGAAGTGGTTGTCCTTGCGATAGAAGGCTGCGACGTCTTCCATCACAGTGAGCACATAGTTTGTGGCATCTGCAGGCTTAACAACTACATCGTACTCTGCACGACCAGCGTATCCCTTAAGGAGGTTGCCATCAACCGCCGCAGCCGTACCGTTATTCGCAACAAAGTCGTACTGTCCTTCCTTTGCAAGAACTACAACACCCGTATTTGCAGGAACAACGCCTTCAAGCTGCTGCATGACGATTTCGCCAAGTTCGCCTTCCGCTTCAGGAACGTCAGGAGTTTCAGTTGTCACGTAAACCTTAACACCTTCAGGAATTACGGTTTCGTGCGCAGCGCTGAATGTAGCAATGCCGTACTTGCTTACGGGAAGTGTAATTGCTTCGGGAGTTGCTGTTTCCAACGCGCCGTCAACACCATCGAATACATATACTGAAGAACCGGGGAGGGTTACTGTAAGTTCATCGTCAATATTGATTGCCACGCCTTCTTCCAAGCCTGTCAATCCAGCTTGGTCAGCAAATGCCTTTGTCAGTGTGATGGTTGTATTCACATAAGCAGGAATATCAAGCGCCTCACGGAGTGTGAACGTATAAGATTGTTCACCATTCGCACCATTACGGAGCGTAAGCACTGCATTCTTTGCATTCCATGCTGCCCAACCGTAGATTTCAGCCTTTGCACCAGTCCAAGGATTACCGCCTACCCAGTGAATGTCAGGGAGCACGTCGGCATTCTTACGCTGCCACTTCATACAATCTGCGATATCCTTCCAAAGTGCACCGCCATTGATAAGATTGGTAAGGTCCACATCGTTGTAGAGTTCAACCATACCCGAACCGCAAGCGAAAGCACAACGGAGTTCGTTGAGCACATGCTTATAGTCAATATTTCTTGAAGCAGTCCAACCACCACGACCACCGTCACTCTGATTGTTGGGGTTACCCGTAAGGATAAATCCGTGGGTCATCAACGTATTGATGGGACAGAGGGGGGAGTTCTGTACGAAGTTCTGATAAACGAGGCGGTCACGATAAGTAATCCAGTTTTCACGGTCTACACTATTGTTACCAGCCGTACCATAGTCCATTTCCTGACGCCATACAGCATCGGTAAACTGGAACCAGAAAGGAGATGCCCAAGTACCAACTGAAGTGTTGAGGAATACGTCCGCCTTAATACTGCGGAGCACCTTTTCTGCCAAAATAATTGCTTCCGCATTTTCCTGTCCAACGGCACCAGCATCGGGACCTACAGAAGCGAACTGAGTTGAGATACCATCGAACTTGAAGAAGCGGAAATCGTAGCCGTAATTATAAAGCAAATTGGTAACAGCATTTACGAATACCTCATAGTAAGCAGGGTTAGAGAGCTGCATACCACCTGTCTTCGTCGAATTCCAATAATTTTTACGATAACTTCCAGATGTGCCATATCCACCAACAGGACCGAGCCAAGCGCCTTGACCTGCACCCATCTGACGACCAATGTTGTCAATTGGTGTAAATCCGTTAGGCAAACCAGAGTGGAACTGCCATTCGCCATACTTATCCCAACCATCGTCCCAAACGAATGCGTAAGGAGCTTCACCATACTTGTCGTAAAGTTGCTCCTTCCACGCCTGCACGATTGCTACGTATTCTGATTCTTCTGAATTGAGATGTTCAGAACCAGGAGCTGCATTATTGTGGTTGATGTTCAATTCATACCATGACACGTAAGTAGGAGCTGCACGCCAGGGCACTGCACGTTCACGTTCAGAGTAAGCCAAGAAAGAGCGACGTGCCTGACCGGGAGCAATCATGCCGACAACGCTTGCCACATCCCATGTTTCACCGGCCTTCAAAGTCGTGATACGACTCCACTTGCCCTCGATGGGAGTTGTTTCAGAAGCAACGAGGTGGAGCGTATAATCTACCGCTAATTTGATACGTACTTCACCCGTAGAATTTATTGACTCAATGTTATTGGCGAAATAACGAAGTGTGTAAGTACCAGGAACGGTCACGTCAAACTTGTAGATATTCTTAACATCAGCATTACCCGTTTCACCTGCATGGTAATCATTCACTACAATATTACCAAGAGCATCAACGAGGTCTACCCCTGCAAGAATCAATTTGTTTGAACCACTTTGATAGTCAAATTCCACAGTAAGTTGTCCGGCTGCAGTAATCGTGATTTGTTGTTCAAACAAACGAGCGTTCTCGTCAGTACAGCCTACTTCGTTCACACGGTTAGGAACATCTTCCGCAACCATTGTCTTCCAGTCGGCAGGTTCCCAAGCGTGCGCAAGCGTTTCGCCTTCGTTGAGCGTACCAAGAACTGCGAGTTCTGCGAGCGAGAGTGTGATGTCACCGTTGGTATCCGTACCACCGTTGCAATAATCTGCGATGTAGCGCACGGTGTAGTAACCTTCCTTAATAACATTCACGCTGTAAGTAACAGTGCTGCTTGAGCCCGTAAATCCATTCTTGAATTCCTGAGCTACAACATTGTTGTTGTGGTCAATCAGCTGCACGCCCAACATGTAAAGTCCGTGGTTACCACCTGTATAGTCAAAGAGCAAGTTCAACTTACCTACTTCAATATGGTATTGCTTATCAATAAACTTAGCAGTACCCGTTGCCTCAGTACCGGTAGGAAGCATTCCTGTCCAATTAGCAAATCCTGTCCAAGCAGAAGTCCAGGTATCTGTTGCTCCGGCAGCAGTCGTAACATTGTTGGCAAATGCAGTCAGCGCGAAGTCAATGTTACCATTACCTTGGACGCCGTCTGACTTGCGGTCAACAAACATACGCACAATGTAGTCGCCCGACTTTGGAGCAACCAATGCGTAAACATTATTTCTATCGCTGCCACCCGTAAAGCCCACGTGGTAATCAGTGCTAACCACTCCTTGTGCATCAATGAGCTGCACACCAAGCGTGTTCAAGCCGTGGTTTCCACTTGTGTAATCAAACGTTACGCTCAAACTACCTGCCTCAATCGTATAGTGCTTGTCGAGATAAATAGCCGAAGCCGTTGGCGTGCTCATTCCCTCGGGCAGAGCCTCTGTCCAGTTAGTAAACTGGCTGAGTCCTGAAGTCCACTGCGTCTGTTTCGCCTGTGTTGGCGTAAGGCTGCCTTCCTCTGGAGTGATTACGATGGGTTTAGCCGTTGCCTGAACCTCGGGAGTCAAATAAGGCGTTGCAGTTGATGCAAGGTCGTACACCAATTCGGGTTGTTTCACCTTGCAGCTGTAAGTAATAGTACCCTTGCTGGCATAACCTTCGCCGCTTCCCTGGTTCGTAACAAAGAGGCGCACCATGTATGCTCCGACCTTGGGAACGTTAACCGTATAAACATTCTTGTCCTTCGCTCCACCCGTAAAACCGAAGTGATAATCGGATGAGACAACATTTCCATCAAGACCCACAAGGTCAACGCCTATTATCTGCAAACGATTGTTACCTTGCGTGTACTGGAACGTAACGGTCTGTTCGCCCGTTTCGCTAAACACAAGATAGCCGCGCGAAGCATTGACTGTTGCTGCATCATACTGCTTCAAGCTCTCTGGAATTTCATCTGCCTCGGGAGTCCAAGCCCAAGAAGACGCGCCGTCCCACGCCTGAAACACAAACGTTTCAAGGTCGGTCGTTGCACCTGAAGTCTGAATACCCATAGGAGTTTCAAGGCCTGCAAAAATTTTGTCGCTGGCGATTACCGCACCGCGGGTGTTGCCCACAACGGCTGGAGCCTTTTCTCCATAAACGTTCTGCACGGTGTACATCATGGGCGTGATGCTGTTCATCGCGATGCCCGCGTCTGAACCGTTGAGGATGTCCATTTCTGTACGGAGATAGTGCGAACCATCGCGGAGCACAGCGCGCCATTCGATTTTAAGACCGCAAGTGTGCGTAAACTGCGCCTTGATTTGCTGACCATTAAGGCGCTTTGCACCCTTAGCAGCACTGGCATCGCCCACGAGTGACTCTACAACGACGTCGCCCGACAAAGTAAATGCTGAAGCAGGAATCTCTGTGCCATCAGCCAACTGCACCTTGAAGATTTCCGTGCCCGACAACAAACCGAGTTCCGTACATCCGCCAAAGGTCAACTTACCTTCAGCCAAAACAAAATTTGCTGTAAAGAGTTCGTTGCCGATGCTGTACACACCTGCTGCCTGACTCGCTACAGCCGTTCCTGCCTGCTGCTGCTGTGGGAAGATTACACTCTGTGCCCACATCCCTGTGCTCGAAGCTCCGAGGAGCAAGCAGAGAAACGCTTTGCGTAATTGTTTAAAATCCATTGTTAAAAAAATTATAATTAGTTGTTGATATAGATATGTGAATGAGTGCGCCCCCATGCCACTCTAAACAAACGGGTTGCTTATGTGCAGCCCGTTTGCTATATATAATAATGAGTGGCGCGCGGTTTTAGCGAATCACCTTCTTACCATTCAGAATGTACACGCCCTTACCGGGAGTTGTACCAAGCTTGCGTCCGCTGAGGTCGTAGAGCTGACCTTCGGCTTCCGAAGCTGTGGCAGATTCGATGCCGGTAGTTTCACCTACTGTGAGGACAATGCTTGCTGTAACGTCCGAACCGTCAATAGCCTTTGCAGTAATCGTTACGACTCCGTCCTTAAGCGTCTTTACAAAGCCGTTTGACACGGTTGCTACCGTAGCATCACTCGTTGACCATGTAAGTGCCTGGAACGATGCGTTTGCGGGCAACACGCTTGCCTGCACAATGAACGTCTTGTTCGCAGCTACGTTCGCAGCGCCGTTTTCAGTAGTGAGACGGATGCTTTCAACGTTCACCGTACCTTCGCCGTCCATCACGCCGTCGAAGCAGAACACGGAGTTAGCGCGGAGCGAGAGGTTCAAAGACTTGTCGATGTCGATAGGTTCGCCTTCGGGGAGCGATGCGAGCTTAATCTGCGAGTTGAACGCACGGCGGAGCACGATGCTACCCTTCACGTTTGCAGGAATGTTGAACACTTCGCGGAGCGTAGTGTTGAGGCGCGCTGACGAGCCCGAACCGTTGCGCAGAGCGAGCGTAGCCTTCTTGCCATTCCATGAAGCCCAGCCGTAAACTTCCGACTTAGAGCCATTCCAGGGATTGCCTCCCACCCAGTGAGTGTCGGCAAGGACATCGGCATTGCGCTTCTGCCAAGCAATACATTCGGCGAGGTCTGCCCAAAGTTTACCTTCGTTGATAGAGTTCATGAGCTCATAGTCATTATAGAGTTCCACGAGGCCCGAACCGCAGGCAAAGGCGCAACGCAACTCGCGGAGCACTGCTTCGTAGTCCATCGTCTTGCTCACGGCGCCAAACTTTGTGAGGATAAAGCCGTGGGTCATCAACGTGTTGATCGGACAGATGGGTGAGTTCTGCACGTAGTTCTGATAAACGAGGCGGTCGCGGTAAGTAATCCAGCGTTCGCGGTCGATCGCGTTGTTGCCGATTTCGCCATAGTCGTTTTCCTGGCGCCATGTAGCGTCGGTAAACTGATACCAGAATGGCGAAGCCCATGTACCCACCGTAGTGTTGAAGAAGATGTCCTCGCGGAGCTCTTCGCGAACGTAACGTTCGAGGCGGATGATGCCTTCAGCGTTTTCATTACCTGTATCGCCGGCGTCGGGACCTACTGATGAGAACTGACCACTGATACCGTCGAACTTAAAGAAGCCGTAGTCGCCCTGATTCTTCACAAGGTTGTAAGCCGCATCCTTGAATGCCTGATAGTAGAGGGGGTTAGAGAGCTGCATACCTCCCTTGCCGCTCCAGTAAGCACGGCGGTAGTTACCACTCTGTCCGTAGCCACCTACAGGGCCGAGCCATGCGCCTACGCCTGAGCCCATCTTAGCTGCTTCGGCTGCAATATCTCGCAATTCGTTGGGGAACGACTTGTGGAACTTCCACTCACCATATTCGTCCCAACCATCGTCAATGACAAACAACTTAGGACCTACGCCGTAACGGTTGTAGAAGTCGCTGTTCCAGTGCTGCACGACGTTGAGCACATCATCGGCCTTCGTATTGTCGAGGTGTTCGCGACCGGGCGCAGCGTTGTTGCGGTCGATTTGGAGTTCGTACCATGAAATGTAAGCGGGCACGGGGCGCCAGGGCACTGCACGTTCGCGTTCAGAATAAGCGAGGAACGAACGACGCTTCTGCGTCTTGTGAATATTGGTTTCAGCCTGAGTGCCGTCTTGAGCAACGAGGCCGACAACGCCTGCCACCTTCCAGGTTTCGCCCTGCTGAAGTGTTGTATTACGGCTCCAGAGGCCCTGGATTGCCACGAGGTCGGAGTTCACAGCCACGCCTTCCTTAGCGGTATAAACATTGAGGGTGAGCTTACACGTTGCGTTCACCGACTCTGTTTGGTTTTCAATCATCGTGCGCAAGGTGAAGGTGCCGTCGTAGGGCGCATAGAATGTAAAGGTGTTGTTGCTGTGCTGACCACCTGTGAATCCGCTGTGATAATCGCTGGCTGCGATGCCGCCTTCAGCGTCGATGATGTCAGCACCACAGAGGTTCAGACGGTGAGCGCCGCTCGTGTACTTCACGATGACCTCTACTTTCTGGTCCTTCTTCAAAGTAATGTCGGCCATCTTGTATTCGAGCACGTTGGGATAGCTAATACCGGTAGCTTCCGTCACGCGAGCAGGCACTTCGCCCTCAGCCACTTCTGTCCACGACGTGGGAGTGAGGGCTTCTGTTCTGTCGCTTTCGTGATACCAGTTGTTAGCATCGTTCGAAGCGCCGCCTGCCGTGTTGTAAGCCGTGGGCGTTTCGAGACCCGCAAAGATTTTGTTGCTCATCAACACCGCACCGCGCGTATTGCCCACAGTCTTGGGAGCCGAACCTGCAGCCTTCGTATCGACGTTGTAGAGCAAGGGGATTACGTTGTACATATCCACGTCGCTCACGCCCGCAAGTTCCATTTCTGTGCGGAGGTAGTGCGAACCGTCGCGGAGCACTGCGCGCCAAACGATGGCTACCGTGCCTTCCTTGTAAGTATATTCGTACTTAGCCACCAACTGCTTGCCGGCAAAGCGTTCAGCACCGCCAATAGCTGTGGGATTCGCAGCGAGGTCCTCGATTTCGAGGCTCTTGAGCGTCATTGCCGAAGCAGGCACGTTTTCGCCACTGCCGAATGCCACGGTAAACACTTCAGTACCCGCAGCGAGGTCCATCGCCTTCGAACCACCGAAGTAGAGCATATCGCCCAGACGCACGAAGCTCGCAGCCAGCACATTGTTGCTCAGCGTATAGACGCCATCGGCTACGTCGGCCACAGCAGCGCCTACGGCTTCCTGCTGCTGAGGAAACACTTGTGCGTTGACATACTCCGTCGTAGCGGGCTGTGCAGGGATGTTAGCGAAATATACGGTCACTGTCTGTTCAACATCGTTGATGGCAACAGCGGCAAACTGCCCTGCAGGCGCCACGACAGTAATATCTTCCTTCTTCAAGCTGCCCTCTATCGTGTAAGTATCACCATTCTTGTAGGTAGCGTCGCCAATCTTGACGCTCTGACCTTCGGGGATGCTGAAGGTATAGTTGCGCTCAATGATTTCGACTTCGGCAAAGGTCCAGCGGCTACCGCCATCGGCTGCACCACTGTCCTGCCAAAGGCCAAGCGTGTTGCCTCCGTCGTAAGGATTGCCATCCACGCCCTGATACCAGTTGATGTACTTGTCCATACCACCACTTGTGGTGTAAGGACGGAGTTCGTAGAGGTCACCGGAGTAGTTGTTCACGTAGAAATAGTCGTCCGCCGCATAGCTGTCAGCAAGTTTCACGAAGTCCTTGCCGTTGCTATACGAAGCTGCAGCCTCGTAAGTGAACCACTTACCGACCTTCGTGCTGTAGATGTAGTAAGCATCAGCCTTGCCCTCCACAGCATAGAAAGCAAAGAGCCCGCGGTTTTCCTCCTTGTCGGTAGGAGCTGTCGTTGCATTGGCAAAAACGTTGTTGCCATTCACCCAGGTGTAAACGTGCTCCGGCTTACCGTCGCCCGGCATCACCGTCGAAGCCACCACCTTGTCGGCCATCATCTGCAAGCTGGCGCAGAAGAGTCCGGCAACGAGTGTAAGAGTTTTTTTCATAGATTACTTTTTTTAATTATTTGTGAGTGATTAAATTACAGGCATAGTTACCCGCCGCAAATTTAAAAAAAAAAAAATGACCCTATAAAATTTATTTTATAGTATTTTCAAAAAAATTGCAACAACCTCAAATTTTGCAATTTACCGCCCCGTTTTTCAAAGATCCATAACGCAGCCCGACGCAATTTCGGGGAGCGTTATGGCAACCATCATTCATATTTCGGGCGATACGTGCCGCATGCCAACCACGCAATGCGGTTTCATGCGGACGAATTTGTATTTCACACGGAAGATTTTAAATTTCACGCGGACAAATTTGTATTTCACACAGAAATGAATTTAATTTCACACAGACGAATTTGTTTTTCACACAGACTTCACAGAACTCACAGAACCATTCGGCGTATTTCATTGCACAAACATCCCGAACGGTGTAGGGGCCACTTTATGTCGGCCCGTCGCCCCGTGAGGGGCGAATATACGCGTCCCGCAAGGCAAGCACGCGAAGCCAGTGCGCCTCTATGAATTCTGTGTTTTCTGTGTGAGCATAAAATTTCTGCGAACCAACAGCAAGTTGATTGTTTATTACGCCGTTCCGGCGTGCGGGCCGACATAAAGTGGCCCCTACGGCATCCGCG
>JAFOWI010000182.1 GCA_017425985.1 Bacteroidaceae bacterium
AATCTCCATATTTTGCCGACCTAGGCCTCGGAAACCGAAAATACGGTCATATTCCGCAAACCTAGGCCTCGGAAATCGAGAATATGAGCATATTTTGAATTTCCTAGGCCTAGGTTGTCCAAAATACCGTCATATTCTACCGTCCTAGGCCTCGCTCGCCTTGAAAATGGCCGTATTCCCTCCGCCCGAGGCCTTCGTCGGCATGAAAACGACCATTTTTCCGTCGCTACCTATATTTCGCTCCTTCAAAATGAAGTTTTTTCAGGTTGCCACCTCGGTTTTACCCTTGAAAACGTCCGAACCGCCGGCGAATCTTTCTCTTTCTCACGCAGAATGCGCCATGGGCATACAAATTGGATGCCGAGCCATTGCGGATGCTGGTCAAGACGCCGAAGGTGTCTCCGCTCAGTAACACTAAGTTTGTCCCACAATTGGCGAAGCCAATAAAAGACAAACAAAAAAACTCTAACAAGAGGATAAGCCGAGATTGTTTTTTACTTTTGTTGTAGTAAAGAAAAAACAATCGTCCTACCAGGTAAAATATTTCAGTAACAGGTTCAAAGAAACCAAGCCCGGTTAAATACCTGGTAGGGTACGGCTGCACTTAAGACGAGATAGATTGTCAGTCCAATTTGCTAGAGACTATTTAGTGTTTCAGTCCAGTGCTGCTATCGGTTGTTAGAGTTTAACAAAAACAGCACAAAGCTATGAAAAAAATCTTTATCGGAATCGACTTTTCCAAAAAAACGTTTGATGCAACAGTTCTAATGGCAAATCTTCTCCATGAGAAAGGAGAACATAGGCAATTCTCAAACAATAAGAATGGGGCACTTAAACTTATCAAATGGGTGGAAAAAATTGGCGCAAGAGAGGAATGTTTGTTCTGTGGAGAAGATACTGGCCTTTATAGTAAAATTGTTTCCGAAACAATCGTAAATGAGGGTTGTTTTATGTGGCTTGACAGTGCGCTTCGTATCAAGAGAAGTCTTGGTATCTCTCGAGAAAAGAACGATAAGAAAGACTCTCGAGATATCGCTCTCTATGCTGCTCGTTTTAATGACCGAGCAGAATGTTATGTCCCTTTGGATCAGGCGACTGAAGCACTAAAGAAGATCTTTACAATGCGTAAGCAATTGATGAAGATCTATGATAAGTTACTAGTCAATTATTATGAAAGTAAAAGGTATTTAGATAACGAACTGTTGTCTAACGCTTTTGCTGTTCAAGAAGAACTCATCTCACAAGTAAAAGAGAAAATTAAGGAACTTGAGAAACAGATAAAGAAAATCATTGAGTCCAGTCCTAAACTAAATAAAACCTTTGAAATTCTCACTTCAATGCCAGGCATAGCGCTCATCAATGCGACAGCATTTATTGTCTATACCAACAATTTTAAAAAATTCAATTACGACGCCCGTAAGATTGCTTCATTCTGGGGTGTTGCACCATTTGGACATACATCTGGAACTAGCATCAAGGGAACCCCTCATGTATCCCATTATGCCGATTCATATTTAAAATCTCTTTTGTCTGAGGCTGCATTATGCGCTTCACGATATTGTCCCATAATAAACAGATATGTAACCAAATTGAAAAAAGCAGGCAAGCACAAGAATATTGTTTTAAACAATGCAAAGAACAAAATGATACACATACTTGTCGCAATGGTTAGAAACAACGAAAATTATAGAAAAGCAGTATAAATTTCTTCAAAATCGTTTGGCAGTTAACATAGATTGCCGGGGCGTTTGAGCGAAGCGAATACCCCCGGAAAAGGGACAATGAACATGTGCACCCTGGAGGGGTGCCCCAACAATTGCATGGACAACAAACGGATGGGGCACCCTTTTAGGGTGCACTCACTCATGCATAAACCCCCTGGGTGCACTTACGTGTACCCAGGGTTACTGAGCGGAGACGCTTTCAGCGTCATGATACATATACCTGAGAACTGTCTATATTATTCAATTGTTTTTTATGGAACACGAATTTCGCGGATAATACAAATGGGGTTGCACCCCGAATGGTGTAATGTTATACAACGAACGGACATTGTAGGGGCCGATCTTGTGTCGGCCCGAGGTGATACAATGGTTATAATGTTGTGATTACGGTTTGGGACAATGCGCACGCCAATTGGACGACGGGCCGACACAGGCTTCGGTCCCCTACGGAAAAAAATGATGTTTTAAAGGTGCACTTTTCTGCACCTTTTTTTGTCACATTTTTTTACCAAAATACGGACGTTTTCGGGGACATAAAAATGGGGAAAATTGATGCGCTGAAAATATTTTTTTTATTTTTTTGCAATTTTTTTCATGGTAAAGGGGATGTGCGCTGTTTTTTCATCGAAAATGGGCGAAATTTTCACGACATCGGAGGTAGGAAAAACAACATCGGAGGAAATTTTAACAACATCGGACCTTGTTTTAACAACCTTTGAGCTTGTTTTTGCCATTTTTTGGGCCAAAAAAAGGAGAAAACCGCATGGTCCTCTCCTCTGCAATGCAAAGATACAACATTTTTGAGCGAAATCCAAATTTCAAAAATCGAGCGGCGCCCGGGAACCACCGTTTTACCCTCTATTTTGCTATCTGACACCCTGGAAACGGGGCGTTTTGTGCAAACGGCGAAAGACGCCGCAGGTAAAAAATTGTGACAAAAATCAAAGGCGGATTCCGACAAAAAATCGGGCAATTTTCTGAGCGCTTCACGGATGGGTTTTACCCCCGAATTTAGCAAAATTTGCGGAGTGCGAAGCATCTGTGCGCGTCAACGCACGGATGCAAGCAATTCTGCCAAAGTGGGCACACGGCTATCGTCGAACACGGCGCGCACAACGATGGCTGTGTCGGCAACATAGATGCGAGGCACCCCCGTATGGGCGAAGCGGTCGTAGAGGGTGCGGTCGGGCTGCGCTGCATAGGGCATGGCGAAGTGTGCCTGCTGCCAATAGGCGCTGACGCTGTGCTCTGCCTCGGCACGCGAGATGCAAACCATGCGGAAGTCGGGCTGAACGGACGCTACGCGATAGAGCGAATCGAGCACAGGAAGCGTACGGCGGCAGTCGGGGCAACCCGTGTGAAAGAAAGCAATGACGCTACGGCGCTGACGCAGGGAATCGAGCGAAAGCGTGTCGCCTCGGTTCGTGACGACGGAGAACGCCGGTAGCGCGTCGCCCACATTGATGATAGTGCCCGTAGCCGCCGGTTCGGACTCATCGACACAACTCACTACGGCGCAGAGTGGCAGGAGCAGGAGCGATAGGAGCGCAAGGCGACAAAGGGCTGGTATGGGAGAATGGTTCATCAGCTATTATTCTTGACACATCCTGAAGATTTCCTCAATGTCCTGCTGGTTGAGCGGCTGGAAACCGGGCAGTACGGCACCACGGCAAGCCTTACGCGCCATGACGGGGAAGTCGGAGGCCTGAATGCCGACTTCGGGGAACGTGCGTTGCAATCCCAACGTGTTGAAGAAGAAATCTGAGAGTCGGCGGATGCTTTCCTTAGCAATCTCCATATCGGGCAGAGAAGCATCGATGCCGAACACATTTGTTCCGAATTGTACGTACTTACGGACGGTCGTATCGTTCAGGCAATATTCCATCCAGCGGGGCGTAATGATGGCAAGACCAAGACCGTGCGTAATGTCGTAGATGGCAGAAAGCTCGTGCTCAATCGGATGGCAACTCCATGCCTGCTGCTTGCCGCCATTGATAAAACCGTTGATGGCCCACGAAGAAGCCCACATCAGGTTAGCACGCGCTTCGTAGTTGTCGGGGGATTCAAGGGCTATGGGGGTGAACTTAATGATGGTCTTCATGAGGCCTTCCATAAAGCAATCGAGCATGTAGAGGTCCTGCTCCATGTTGAAGTACACCTCAAGGATGTGCGACATCATGTCGGCAGCTCCGCAAGCTGTCTGGAAGCGGCTGACGCTGTAAGTCAAAGTAGGGTCGAGGAAGGACACCTTGGGGAGGAGTTGAGGCGCAAGACGTCCGATTTTGTCCTTCGTCTGCAGATTGCTGATGACACCACCGCAGTCCATTTCGGAACCTGTAGCTGAGAGCGTGAGGATGGTGACGATGGGGAGTGCCTCGCGGATGGGAGCCCACTTTTCGTTAAAGAAGTCCCAGGGGTCGTGGTCAACGCATGCGCCGGCAGCCATGAACTTTGTGGCATCCAATGTGGAACCGCCGCCTACGGCGAGCAGCACATCAATCTGATGGTCCTTGCACATCTGCGCCCCACGACGGACAGAGTCGATGCGCGGATTGGGGGCGATGTCGGAGAGTTCGAACACCTCCAGTCCGGCCTGTGCCAACTCGTTAATAACGCGGTCGTAGAGACCAATACGCTTGATGGAACCGCCACCATACGTGAGCAGCACCTTAGTACCAAACTTCTTGAGTTCTTCGCCTAAATGTCCTAACTGGTTTTCACCAAAATAAACCTTGACAGGAATGTCGTAAACAAATGGATGCATAGTTAAGGAAATTATACGTGAGATTACTGTTTACAAAATTAAGAAAAAAACGAGGTAAAAAAAAAGCGGATGTGCCAAAAAATTTTGACACATCCGCTTATCGCATTTATTTAGGATGGAATCGATTTAGAAAATAGGACGAGTGTCGGGCTTTTCATAATCTTCCATATCGCCTACAACAATCTTGCTGAATTCGCGAAGACCGGTACCGGCAGGGATGAGGTGACCGCAAATCACGTTTTCCTTCATACCTTCGAGGAAGTCGGTCTTACCGGAGATAGCAGCTTCGTTGAGCACCTTAGTCGTTTCCTGGAAGGATGCTGCTGACATGAAGCTCTTAGTCTGGAGCGAAGCACGAGTGATACCCTGGAGAATCTGCGTAGAAGTTGCGGGCATCGCATCGCGTACGACAACCTGCTTGAGGTCGCGGCGCTTGAGCTGCGAGTTTTCGTCGCGGAGCTTGCGCGCCGTTACGATCATACCGGGCTTCATTGTTTCAGAATCGCCGGCATCGACTACCACCTTCTTACCCCAGATGCGGTCGTTTTCTTCAGCGAAGTCGAGCTTATCGACAATCTGCTGTTCGAGGAAGCGAGTATCGCCGGGTTCGTTGATCTGCACCTTGCGCATCATCTGACGTACGATGACTTCAAAGTGCTTGTCGTTGATACCTACACCCTGGAGGCGGTAAACGTCCTGAACTTCGTTGACGATGTATTCCTGTACGGCAGTGGGGCCCTTGATAGCGAGGATGTCGCTCGGCGTGATAGAACCGTCGGAGAGGGCTGTTCCGGCACGTACATAGTCGTTTTCCTGAACGAGGATTTGCTTTGAAAGAGGTACGAGGTACTTCTTGACTTCGCCCAACTTAGAAGTAACGATGATTTCGCGGTGGCCACGACGCACGGCACCCATTGTAACTTCACCGTCGATTTCGGAAACGACAGCAGGATTACTTGGATTGCGCGCTTCGAAGAGCTCGGTAACACGAGGCAGACCACCGGTGATGTCGCCTGCAGAGCTTACGGCACGAGGAATCTTCACGAGCACATCGCCGGCCTTAAGCGTCTGACCGTCTTCGATTGCGATACGTCCGTTGATGGGGAAGTTGTAAGTACGGATGAGTTCGCCGTTTTCATCAAGGATGTGAGCTGAAGGTACGCGTCCGCGCTCCTTAGATTCGATGATGATGCGTTCGCGAAGACCCGTAGCGTCGTCTTCTTCAACACGGAAAGTAACACCTTCGATAACGTCTTCGAACTTCACGCGACCTGCGTTTTCAGTAACGATAACAGCGTTGAAGGGGTCCCACTTAGCAATCATTGTGCCCTTTTCAACCTTGTCGCCATCGTTGACGAAGAGGTCAGAACCATAGGGAACGTTTTGCGTAGAGAGGACAATGTTTGTATGAGGATCGACGAAGCGAACTTCAGCCAAACGTCCTACAACCTTCTTGCCACATGAACCATCTTCGCCAATAACATCAACCGTACGGAGTTCGTCGAACTCAAGACGGCAGTCGTTCTTCGCTACGATAGTAGCATTAGCTGCCGCACCACCGGCGATACCACCGGCGTGGAACGTACGGAGCGTCAACTGAGTACCGGGTTCACCGATTGACTGTGCAGCGATGACACCAACAGCTTCGCCCTTCTGAACCATGCGCGAAGTAGCGAGGTTGCGACCGTAGCACTTCATGCAGACACCGTGCTTGCTTTCGCAAGTGAGCACCGAGCGAATTTCAACGCTTTCGATGGGCGATGCTTCGATTTCGGCAACGATGGGTTCGGTGATTTCTTCGCCTGAAGCTACGAGGAGCTTACCTGTCTGAGGATGAATCACGTCGTGAACAGAAACGCGGCCGAGGATACGTTCGCCAAGTGAAGAAATCACCTTGTCGCCGTCCTTGAGGTCGGTGCAGACAAGTCCGCGGAGTGTGCCGCAGTCTTCTTCAGTAATGATAACGTCGTGGCTCACGTCAACAAGACGACGTGTGAGGTAACCTGCGTCGGCTGTCTTCAACGCGGTGTCGGCAAGACCCTTACGCGCACCGTGGGTAGAGATAAAGTACTCCAACACGGACATACCTTCCTTAAAGTTAGAAAGGATGGGGTTTTCAATCGTAAGACGTCCTTCGGCACCGGCCTTCTGAGGCTTAGCCATCAAACCACGCATACCTGCGAGCTGAGCAATCTGGTCGGCAGAACCACGGGCTCCTGAGTCGAGCATCATGAACACGGCGTTGAAACCTTGGTCGGCTTCGGTCATCTGCTTCATGAGCGTCTTCTTGATATCGGCATTCACGTGTGTCCAAGTGTCGATAACCTGGTTGTAACGTTCGTTGTCGGTGATGAAACCCATGTTGTAGTTCATCGTAATCTGGTCGATTTCGTCGTTACCACGCTGTACGATTTCCTTCTTTTCAACGGGGATAATGATATCGTCGAGGTTGAAGGAAAGACCACCTTCGTAGGCCATGCGATAACCGAGGTTCTTGATACCATCAAGGAACTCTGCTGCGCGCGCCATACCAACGCCCTTGATTACCGTTGTAATGATATTACGGAGTGACTTCTTTGAAATAATCGTATTTACGAAGCCTACTTCGCGAGGAATGATTTCGTTGACAATCACACGACCCACAGAAGTTTCGACCATCTTCTTAACAAGCATGCCTGTTTCGTCGAGGTCTTCAACAATCACCTTGATAGGAGCATGAACGTCAACACGCTTTTCGTTGAAAGCAATGATGGCTTCTTCGGGACCGTAGAATGTGAGGCCCTCGCCCTTTGCACCGGGACGGATCTTTGTGATGTAATAAAGACCCAACACCATGTCCTGAGAAGGAACTGCAATAGGCGCACCGTTTGCGGGGTTGAGGATATTGTGGCTCTGAAGCATCAACATCTGAGCTTCAAGGATAGCTTCGTTGCTCAAAGGAAGGTGAACCGCCATCTGGTCGCCGTCGAAGTCGGCGTTGAACGCTGTACATGCGAGGGGGTGGAGCTGAATTGCCTTACCTTCAATCATCTTAGGCTGGAAGGCCTGGATACCGAGACGGTGAAGCGTCGGAGCACGGTTGAGGAGCACGGGGTGACCCTTCATTACGTGTTCGAGGATGTCCCAAACGACAGACTCGCGACGGTCAACAATGCGCTTAGCACTCTTTACTGTCTTCACGATACCGCGCTCAATGAGCTTGCGGATGATGAATGGCTTATAAAGTTCGGCAGCCATGAGCTTGGGAATACCACATTCGCCCATCTTCAATTCAGGACCAACAACGATAACCGAACGCGCTGAATAGTCAACACGCTTACCGAGGAGGTTCTGACGGAAACGACCCTGCTTACCCTTGAGTGAGTCAGAGAGCGACTTGAGGGGACGGTTGCTATCGCTCTTTACGGCAGAACTCTTGCGAGAGTTGTCGAAGAGAGAGTCAACGGCTTCCTGAAGCATACGCTTTTCGTTGCGGAGGATGACTTCGGGCGCCTTGATTTCGAGGAGTCGCTTCAGACGATTGTTGCGGATGAGCACACGACGATAGAGGTCGTTGAGGTCGGAAGTTGCAAAGCGACCACCATCGAGGGGTACGAGCGGACGAAGGTCGGGAGGCGTCACGGGGAGCACCTTCATGATCATCCATTCGGGACGGTTGCGGTCCTTGCTTGCACGGAAAGACTCTACAACCTGGAGGCGCTTGAGCGCTTCGTTCTTGCGCTGAACAGAAGTGTCGGTGTTGGCACGGTTACGAAGCTCGTAAGAAAGGCTGTCGAGGTCGATGCGCTTAAGAAGGTCGTAAACAGCTTCAGCACCCATCTTGGCAATGAACTTGTCGGGGTCAGAATCGTCGAGATACTGATTTTCCTTCGGCAACTTCTGCATCAAATCGAGGTATTCGTCTTCAGTAAGAAGGTCGTTTTCCTTGATTCCTTCTTCGCCTTCGTTGCGAAGAATACCGGGCTGGATAACTACGTAGCGTTCGTAGTAGATAATAGCATCGAGCTTCTTTGTGGGGAAACCAAGGAGGTAGCCCATCTTGTTGGGCAACGAACGGAAATACCAGATGTGAGCAACAGGCACAACGAGTTGGATGTGTCCGGCACGTTCGCGACGCACCTTCTTTTCTGTTACCTCAACACCACAACGGTCGCAGACGATGCCCTTATAGCGAATGCGCTTGTACTTGCCGCAATGACATTCGTAGTCCTTAGTAGGACCGAAAATGCGTTCGCAGAAAAGACCATCGCGCTCGGGCTTATAGGTACGATAGTTAATCGTTTCAGGCTTCAAAACTTCACCAAACGAGCTTGCCTGAATTTCTTCGGGAGAAGCAAGACCAATGGTGATCTTCGTAAAGTTATTCTTTACCTTACTTTCTCTTTTAAATGCCATATTTAATATTGTAAGAGAGATTTTATATTTGAATCAGTTGCAACGCGGCAATATGTTTGCGCACAAAGCCGCGTGCAAAACTGTTGAATGCTTAATCGAGCGTCACGTTCAAGCCGAGACCACGAAGTTCGTGGAGAAGAACGTTGAGCGACTCGGGAATGCCCGGTGTGGGGAGAGGATCACCCTTAACGATGGCTTCGTAAGCCTTAGCACGACCCATAACGTCGTCGGACTTAATCGTAAGGATTTCCTGAAGTACGTGAGAAGCACCGAAGGCTTCGATTGCCCAAACTTCCATTTCCCCGAAACGCTGACCACCAAACTGAGCCTTACCACCAAGGGGCTGCTGAGTGATGAGCGAGTAAGGACCAATAGAACGAGCGTGCATCTTGTCCTCAACCATGTGACCGAGCTTCAACATATAGGTAACACCTACTGTAGCCTTCTGGTCGAATGGCTCACCTGTTGCACCATCATAGAGCTGAGTAGAACAATAGCGGGGAAGACCTGCCTTATCTGTCCACTCGCAGAGGTCATCAAGCTTAGCACCATCGAAAATGGGCGTAGCAAACTTAATGCCGAGGTTGCGACCGGCAGCACCAAGTACGGCTTCGAATACCTGACCAAGGTTCATACGAGAGGGCACACCAAGGGGATTGAGCACGATATCAACGGGAGTACCGTCAGCAAGGAATGGCATATCTTCCTGGCGAACAATCTTTGAAACGATACCCTTATTACCGTGACGACCTGCCATCTTATCACCTACACCAATCTTACGCTTCTTAGCGATGTAAACCTTTGCCAACTGGAGGATGCCAGAGGGGAGTTCGTCGCCAATCGTGATAGCAAACTTGTCGCGCTTGAGCTTAGCGTCGAGTTCGTTGTACTTCTTGAGGTAGTTGATGACAAGCTGACGGATGAGTTTGTTAACACGTTCGTCAGTCGTCCAGTTGCTGAGCTGCACTGAAGTATAGTCGAGCGAAACGAGCAATGACTTGCCAAAGCGTGCACCTGCAGGAATTACTTCTGCACCAATGCTGTCCTTAACACCCTGGCTTGTGAAGTCCTTAGTAAGCGTCATCAACTTGTCAACCATGATGTCGCGGAGCTCTTCAGACTTCTGTGCAAACTTTTCATCGAGTTCGACGAGCAATACCTTATCCTGATTCTTTGAAGCACGAGTTTTTTGTGCGCGAGAATAAAGACGCTTGTTGATTACAACACCCGAAAGTGAGGGATTAGCCTTGAGCGAAGCATCCTTAACATCACCTGCCTTGTCGCCAAAGATAGCGCGAAGGAGTTTTTCTTCAGGTGTGGGGTCGCTTTCGCCCTTAGGAGTAATCTTACCAATCATGATATCGCCGGGATTGATGCGCGCACCAATACGAACGATACCGTTTTCGTCGAGGTCCTTTGTAGCATCTTCACCAACGTTGGGGATGTCGCTTGTAAGCGTTTCTTCACCGCGCTTGGTTTCGCGAACTTCGAGCGAATATTCATCAACATGAACAGAAGTCAGGATATCTTCGCGTACGACACGTTCGTTGAGCACGATGGCATCTTCGTAGTTGTAACCCTTCCAGGGCATGTATGCAACAAGGAGGTTGCGACCGAGCGCCAATTCACCATTTTCAGTAGCATAACCTTCAGTAAGGATAGTGCCCTTTTCTACACGCTGACCCTTTTCGCAAATAGGACGAAGGTCGATCGTCATGTTCTGGTTCGTACGGCGGAACTTAGGAATGATGTATTCCTTAATGTTTGATTCGAACGAAACGAACTCTTCGTCTTCTGTGCGGTCGTAAACCACAATGATACGTTCTGCATCAACGTAGTCAATATAACCGGCACCTTCGGCTGTAATCATCGTACGTGAATCTTCGCACACCTGGCGTTCGATACCTGTACCTACGATTGGCGCTTCAGAACGAATAAGGGGAACTGCCTGACGCATCATGTTCGATCCCATCAATGCACGGTGGGCGTCGTCGTGTTCGAGGAAGGGGATGAGCGAAGCAGCGATAGATGCGATCTGCTGAGGAGCAACGTCCATCAACTCAACGTTTGCGGGAGGCACAACGGGATAATCTGCATCCTGACGACACTTCACCTTTGTCAAAATAAAGCTACCATCTTCGTTCAAAGGTGCATTACCCTGACCGATAATCTTACCTTCTTCTTCCTCTGCACTGAGATAAACTACATTATCATTGTTCAAGTCAACCATTGAGTTGCCTACCTTACGATAAGGAGTTTCGATAAAGCCGAGGTCATTAATCTTTGCATAAACGCAGAGCGAAGAAATCAAACCGATGTTAGGACCTTCAGGCGACTCGATAGGACAGAGACGTCCGTAGTGCGTATAGTGTACGTCGCGCACTTCGAAACCGGCACGCTCACGAGAAAGACCACCAGGACCAAGTGCTGAAAGACGACGCTTATGCGTTACTTCAGCAAGCGGATTCGTCTGGTCCATGAACTGTGAAAGCGCATTGGTACCAAAGAACGAATTAATAACACTTGAGATTGTCTTTGCATTAATCAAATCTGTGGGTGTAAACACTTCGTTGTCGCGCACATTCATACGTTCACGAATTGTGCGGCTCATACGTGCCAAACCTACAGAGAACTGATTGGCGAGTTGTTCGCCTACAGTGCGCACACGACGGTTGCTCAAGTGGTCGATATCATCAACGGTTGCTTTAGAGTTAATCAACTCAACAAGATACTTGATGATTTCGATGATGTCTTCCTTTGTCAATACGCGAACATCCATCTCAGTATTGAGATTCAACTTGCGGTTGATACGATAACGTCCAACTTCTCCAAGGTCGTAGCGCTTGTCTGAGAAGAACAAGTTGTGGATAACTTCGCGTGCGCTGGCATCATCAGCGGGGTCAGCATTACGCAACTGACGATATATATAGAGGACAGCTTCTTTTTCAGAGTTTGAAGAGTCCTTCTGCAAAGTATTAAAAATAATAGAGAAATCAGTTGAAGCTCCTTCGGCCTTGTGGATAAGAATTGTGCTTGCTCCACTTTCAATGATTTCTTCAATATTGTCTTCAGAAATAATTGTTTCGCGGTCGAACAAAACTTCGTTACGTTCGATAGAAACAACTTCACCTGTATCTTCATCAACGAAGTCTTCAACCCAACTCTTCAACACGCGGGCTGCCAACTTCTGACCTACAACTTTCTTAAGATTTGTTTTGTTAACCTTAATCTCTTCTGCAAGGTCGAAAATCTGAAGGATGTCCTTATCTGTTTCAAAACCGATGGCACGAAGCAAAGTTGTAACAGGTAACTTCTTCTTACGGTCAATATATGCATACATCACATTGTTGATGTCGGTTGCAAACTCTATCCACGAACCCTTGAAGGGAATAATACGCGCTGAATAGAGTTTGGAGCCATTCGCATGCACACTTGAACCAAAGAACACACCTGGCGAACGATGAAGCTGAGAAACGACAACGCGCTCTGCACCATTGATGATAAATGTACCGTTCTCTGTCATATAAGGAATAGGACCGAGGAATACATCCTGAACAACTGTAGCAAAATCTTCGTGGTCAGGGTCAGTACAATATAGCTTCAACTTCGCTTTCAAAGGTACACTATAAGTCAAACCTCTTTCCAAACATTCTGTAATAGAATATCTGGGAGTGTCAATGTAATAATCGAGGAACTCAAGTACGAAATTGTTGCGAGTATCAGCGATTGGAAAATTTTCAGCAAATACCTTATAAAGACCATCGTTCTTACGAAGTTCCGAAGGGGTATCAAGCTGAAGGAAATCCTTAAATGACTTCAACTGAACGTCCAAGAAATCTGGATAAGGCATCGGATTCTTTACAGACGCAAAGTTGACGCGTTGATTAATAACTCTTGAAGACATAATTTGATATTCAAAATTTGTAGCGATAATCGAAAAAAAAGATATTATATCTTATATACTCTAGAATATCTATAATTTCTAAAAAATCTATGACATCTAAAATATCTATAAATCGTATTCTCTCAAAAATCTACTACTAATATTTTATTAGACACAAAAAGGTTAAGAACCCCCTACCAGAGGATTCTTAACCGTTGCGAATATAGGAAATGTTGATTAAGCGATTTCTACTTCAGCACCAGCTTCTTCGAGCGCCTTCTTGAGTGCTTCAGCTTCTTCCTTACCTACACCTTCCTTAAGCTTAGCGGGACAACCGTCAACAGCGTCCTTTGCTTCCTTAAGACCGAGACCACAAGCTTCCTTCACTGCCTTAACAACCTGGAGCTTAGCTGCACCGGGGCTCTTGAGGATAACGTCGAAAGAAGTCTTTTCTTCTGCAGCAGCAGCACCACCTTCAGCAGCAACTACAACAGCAGCAGCAGCGGGTTCGATTCCGTATTCTTCCTTGAGGTAAGTAGCCAATTCGTTAACTTCCTTTACAGTCAAATTTACCAATTCTTCTGCAATAGCTTTAATATCTGCCATTTTTGTAAAATATTATTTTTGTTTTTTAATCTAATTATTTATGAGGACTATGCTATATATTTATGTTTTGATTTAACAAGCACAGCTCCATTTAAGCTGATTATTCTGCAGCACCTTCTTCCTTGTCGAAGCGAGCTTCGAGACCAGAGAGAATGTTGCGGAGAGGAGACTGGAGGAGACCGATGATGTCGCCGATAACTTCGTTCTTGCTCTTGATAGCGCAAAGAGTAGCGAGATTTTCAGCTCCTACGTAGAAACCTTCTTCAGCGTAAGCACCCTTAAGTGCGGGAATACCATCCTTACCAAATTCCTTGATCAACTTTGCGGGAGCATTTGCAACGTTCGAGAGGAACAATGCAGTAGTACCCTTAAGGCAAGGCTTGAGAGGAGAATAGTCCATTTCTGCCTGGTCGAACGCCTTTTCAAGAAGAGTATTCTTAGTAACAATCATCTTCACGTCAGTTGCAAAGCACTTACGACGAAGATTGCTTGTAGCTTCAGCATTAAGACCAGTAACGTCTACGAGGTAGAGGTGAGGATATTCCTTCAAACGCGCACCGAGTTGTTCGATGATAATAGCTTTATCTTCCTTTCTCATGACTTACTACTAATTAATTTTCTTCAATAGACTTGGGATCAATCTTGATACCACGGCTCATGGTTGAAGAAAGATAAATACTCTTAATATATGTACCCTTTGCAGCAGAAGGCTTGAGCTTATTGATTGTTGCAATAAATTCCTTTGCATTGCCCATCATCTGTTCAGTAGAGAATGAAACCTTACCGATTGATGTGTGTACAATACCTGCCTTATCTACCTTGAAATCGATCTTACCTTGCTTTACTTCACGTACAGCCTTAGCAACATCCATTGTTACGGTACCACTCTTGGGGTTTGGCATCAAACCGCGGGGACCGAGTACGCGACCGAGCGCACCGAGCTTACCCATGATAGCGGGCATAGTGATGATAACATCAATATCTGTCCAACCACCCTTAATCTTCTCGATATATTCATCGAGACCTACATAGTCAGCGCCAGCTTCCTTTGCAGCAGCTTCAGCATCGGGAGTACAAAGACAAAGTACGCGTACAGTCTTACCAGTACCGTGGGGAAGTGATACGACACCACGAACCATCTGATTAGCCTTACGAGGGTCAACACCCAAACGTACGTCGATATCGAGAGAAGCATCAAACTTAGTAGTTGTGATTTCCTTTACGAGTGAGC
>JAFOWI010000183.1 GCA_017425985.1 Bacteroidaceae bacterium
GGTAGAGGGCTTTGATACAAGCCGTACAGGTGCTCGCATCGTTAAGGCAATGGTTCCTCTGGCAGAGATGTTCGGTTACGTTACTTCATTGCGTACAATCACTTCAGGTCGTGCAACATCTTCAATGGTTTACTTCAACCACTCACAGCTTTCTTCAAGCATCGCTCGCGAAGTACTCGAAGAAGTAAAGGGTCGTGTGGACTTGATCAAGTAATATCATTGGTAAATCTAAAAAATCACTTCTTTCACAGTGCAGCGAGTTAACGAATGACTCTTAACTCGCTCGCCTGGAAAGTTAAAAATAAAATAAAAATGAGTCAGAAAATTCGTATCAAATTGAAGTCTTACGATCACACGCTCGTTGAAAAGTCAGCAGCAAAGATCGTTGCATCTGTGAAGGCAACTGGCGCTACTATCAGCGGTCCAATTCCTCTCCCTACTCGTAAGCGTATCATCACTGTTAACCGTTCTACATTCGTTAACAAGAAGTCACGCGAACAGTTTGAAGTTTCAACTTACAAGCGTCTCATCGACATCTACAGCTCTACTCCTAAGACTGTTGATGCGCTCATGAAGCTCGAACTCCCCTGTGGTGTTGAAGTTGAAATCAAGGTGTAGTTTTCGGACAAGCCTTCTATTCTGAGAGACAGTTGATATAGTAACGGCTCTCGACGAATCCAGAATAAGGGTTCCTGTGAAAGTTTTCTTTTGCAGGAACTTTTTTTTACCCTGAATCAACAAAATATTGTGTAGGTTGTTCGGAGCAACGTGTTTGTAGTGAAATGAAAATTTTATGTCTGAAGAAATGAAAGATAAGTCAATAGTTGTGGGTCGGCCTTCGTCTTTGGTTTCGTTTGTGCCGCTTCTTGTGTTGATGGCTTTGCTGTTTATCACTATTACGGCGTTTGGCGATGAAGCTCTGTCGGGCGGTAGTCAGATTTGCTTGCTTGTAGCGTCGGCGGTATGCGCAACGATAGGTATGTGGGTGTATCGCGTGCCTTGGAAAACGTTTGAATCCGCTATTGAGACAAACGTCAAGCGTGTGTCAGAAGCCTTGTTTATACTGCTTGTGATTGGTGCTTTGTCGGGCATGTGGATGGTGAGTGGTATCGTGCCGACTTTGATATATTATGGTTTGCAAATTATACATCCGGCCTTCTTCTTGCTGACGACCTGTGTGATTTGTGCAATCGTTTCGCTGATGACGGGTAGTTCGTGGACCACCGTGGCAACAATCGGCGTGGCGCTAATAGGTATTGGGCAGGCGCAAGGTTATCATGAGGGCTGGGTTGCAGGTGCTATTATTTCGGGAGCATATTTTGGCGATAAGATGTCGCCACTCTCCGACACTACCGTGCTTGCATCTTCGACCGTGGGCGTACGCTTGTTTACACATATCCGTTACTTGGTTTACACTACGATTCCGGCGCTTACGGTGGCGCTCATAGTTTACCTTGTTGCCGGGTTGATGTTGCCAGTCGGTAGCGCTACTTCCATTGAACTTTATACAATAGCGCTTGATACTCATTTCGTGATTTCGCCTTGGGCTTTCGTTGTCCCGGTTCTTACTGCTGTCATGATATATAAGCGTGTACCCTCGCTCATTACGCTCTTCCTTTCGACGGTGTTAGCGGCGTTGTATGGTTTGCTGTATCAGTCAGACGTGCTGTTGACTTTATCGCCGGACGTTTCCGGTTCGATGGCGCTGTTTAAGAGTACGATGCAGGCGGTGTTTGGCACAACGCAGATTGAAATGGGCACCGCAGAACTCAACGAACTTGTAGGCACAGGTGGAATGGCGGGCATGATGGATACGATTTGGCTCATCCTATGTGCGATGTGCTTTGGCGGAGTGATGGAGTCGGGAGGTTTTTTGGCAGGCATCAGTCGGGCATTTCTGAAGTTTGTAGGTGGCACGTTGAGTCTTGTGAGTTCCACGGTGGCGTCGGGCGTGTTGTTCAATATCGTTACAGCCGACCAGTATATCTCCATTATTCTGACTGGAAACATGTTTAAGCAGACGTATCACGACCGAGGTTGTGAGGCACGATTGCTCAGTCGTACAACCGAGGACGCCGTGACTGTGACGTCGCCACTTATTCCGTGGAACACATGCGGCATGACGCAAGCCACGGTGATGGGTGTTTCGACCTGGACTTACTTGCCTTACGCAGTGTTCAATTACTTGTGTCCGCTGTTTTCAATCATCATTGCAGCCACTGGTTTTCGCATTGTGCAGCGGTTGAAGAGTGAGGAACTTCAGTCGTGAATTTGTTTCGTAGCGCCGCATGAGTATCTTGCGTTGACGGCATCGTACGGGGTGGATACAGTGTGCGGAGATGTAGCTGTTAGCGCAAGGCCTGGATCGTGGCGCTCGGTGTGTATAGAGCATAAAGCAGGCAGCAATGAGTGTTGGGTATGGATTGTAGTGCCCACCGGCTCATTGCTGCCTGCTTGTTTTTATGTTGGTGAAAGTAGCTATGACATCGTTTTCCTGGTGATGCGTGCCAGGTAGTCGAAGTTTTCGCCTTCGTACACGATTGTAGCTTCGTAGCCCATGCGCTCAGCATATTGTTTCAGTGTGTCGAAGTCGGCGTAAAGCCAGTCGAATTTTTCGGAGCGCAAATTGCCGTACACCATGCGGTAGTCCACTTCTCCGTAGTAATGGTCGAACTCTGTGGGGTCGAACGTGCCATCTTCGTCTTCGAAGATGTAGCGAAGGTCCGATGAGTCGATGAGTAGTTGTCCGCCGTCGGCGAGTAGCAGGTCGAGACGTTCGAATATTTTTCCCAGGTTGTTGAGTGTGCCTGCAATACCCGTGCCGTTCATCAGCATCAGGATGGTGTCGAATCGCTCCTCTGCCGGCATTTCGAAGAAGTCAACGGCGCGCGCATCTTCAACACCGCGCTTGAGCATTGTTTCAACAGCCAGGGTGGAGATGTCGATGGCGGTAACATTGATGCCGTGCGTTTGCAGTTCAAGTGTGTGGCAGCCGGCACCCGCACCAACGTCGAGTGTGCGTCCCGAGCTTTGTTCGATAGCGGTCTGCTCAATGGGGTTCATTTCGTCGAACGTCCTGAATAGCGTGGTTAC
>JAFOWI010000184.1 GCA_017425985.1 Bacteroidaceae bacterium
CAGCTTTCAATAGCGAAGTCGAACAATTCCTCCAGAAGATTGGTTTCCCCATCACTGTTGGATACGGCGCTACAGAATGTGCCCCCATCATTTCATACGCCGACTGGAAGGACCACCGCGCCACATCATGCGGTACAGCCGCACCCCGTATGGAAATCCGCATCGACAGCCCCAATCCTCAGGAAGTCGTTGGCGAAATCCTCGTTAAGGGTATGAACGTCATGCAAGGCTACTACAAAAATCCCGAAGTTACAGCCACAACACTTGTTGACGGTTGGTACCACACCGGCGACCTCGGCATTATGGACGCTGACGGATTCCTCTACATCCGCGGACGCTCTAAGAACATGCTCCTCGGCGCGAGCGGACAGAACATCTATCCCGAAGAAATCGAAGATAAGCTCAACACCCTCCCCTATGTGGCTGAAAGCATCGTGATTCAGAAGGGCGAAAAACTCTATGCTCTCATCTATCCCGACTTCGACGAAGCTTCTAAGGCTGGACTCGACGAAGAAGGCATCCGCCAGGCGATGGAGCAAAACCGCAAGGACCTCAACGCCATGGTTGCTGCTTACGAACAGATTTCAGGTTTCCGCATCTACAACGAAGAATTTGAGAAAACGCCCAAGCGTTCAATCAAGCGCTTCCTCTATGCAGATGCCGAAGTATAAATCTTCATTTTCAACATTGGCTCATGCCCACAACTGCAAGCACCTTACGCAGCATTTGGCATGAGCCAATGCTTTTTTACAGCCCATCAACGGCTTATTCAAAAAAAACAGCTGCCAATTCGCTCACTTTTTTGCCATCACATCGGGCAACAACGTTGCCATTCTCATATTTATATTGTAACTTTGCAGCGTCGCTTTCCTTGGGCAGACAAGACTTAAGCACCTCCTAATGCCTAAGCACCTCCCAATGAGCGAATATCCTATTTTTACACCCACACAAGCAACCCCTTACACCATGGTAGCAATCACTGCCCCAACCCCCGAAATACAAGTACCCGAACCCCTCGTGCTGCGCACAGAGAATCTGGTCAAGCAATATGGCAAGCGCACCGTTGTCAACGGCGTTTCGTTCAACGTCAAGCAAGGCGAAATCGTAGGACTCCTTGGTCCCAACGGAGCCGGAAAAACCACTTCCTTCTACATGACAACTGGCCTCGTTGTGCCCAACGGCGGACGCATCTTCCTTGGCGACGAGGAAATCACGAAATACCCCGTTTACCGCCGCGCACAATCGGGCATTGGTTATCTTGCTCAAGAGGCTTCTGTGTTCCGCAAACTCTCCGTTGAGGACAACATCTCCTCCGTACTCGAAATGACAGGTAAGCCCAAGGAATATCAGCGTGAAAAGCTCGAAAGCCTCATCGCCGAATTCCGCCTCCAAAAGGTGCGCAAGAACTATGGCGACCAGCTCTCAGGGGGCGAACGCCGCCGATGCGAAATTGCCCGCTGCCTTGCCATCGACCCTAAGTTCATCATGCTCGACGAACCCTTCGCCGGCGTTGACCCCATTGCCGTTGAGGACATCCAGTTCATCGTATGGAAACTCAAGGACCGCAACATCGGAATCCTCATCACGGACCACAATGTGGAAGAAACCCTCTGCATCACCGACCGCGCCTACCTCCTCTTTGAAGGACGCATCCTCTTCCAGGGCACACCCGAGGAACTCGCCGAAAACCAAATCGTGCGCGACAAGTACCTCACCAACTCCTTCAAACTCCGCAAAAAGGACTTCCAAACACTCGGACAGCTCCGCGAACAAGCGATGCAAGGATAACCCTCTGCTACATCAGACAATAAACGCTCAGATAGCGCACTATCAATCAGTATTTTTAAACACAATAGGACTGCAACAAGGCTCCACGAGTGCTTCGCGGTCCTATTGTGTTTTATTCTTTTTCCAAACAAAATGCACACCGGCCACAAACATTTAAGTCCGAAAACCTTGTCATTCTCAGTAAATTGCGTAATTTTGCAATCGCGTGTTGGCAATTCAAAGGTACGTCGCCACGCAATAAAGCTTATTATAGGGATTGAAATAAATCACAAATGCTTCTTAACTCATTGAATATCACGCTTTTACCCCCCCCCCCGAAAACTGCATCAAAGAGGAGGTAAACAATTGTGTGCTTCACGAAACGTGCTCCGCACCAGCGAGCGACTGATGGTTCTGCCGTCAGCGTCCGCTGGTGCGGGGCACGTTTTTTGCGTTTCTCGGTTACTCTCGCTACGTTTTGACAAGGGCATAGGCATCACGCGTCGTGAAAATGGCCATATTCTCATTTCCGAGGCCTACCCTTTTAGCGAAAATGGTCGTATTCTGACCGACCTAGGCCTAGGAAATTGTGAAAATGGTCATATTTTCACTTCCTAGGCCTCGGAAACAGGGAAAATCTCCATATTTTGCCGACCTAGGCCTCGGAAACCGAAAAGCCGGTCATAGCC
>JAFOWI010000185.1 GCA_017425985.1 Bacteroidaceae bacterium
AAAATATAAAATATAAATTGTATATTTGCAAAAATTAATGAAAAAATATTCAGATGCTTACAAACCTCTAAGCAGAAATAATCATCAATCAAATTATATCTCTATGAAATCAATCATTCAGAAATCGGCACTTGCGCTGATGCTGTGCCTCCCCTTAAGCCTTCAGGCAAAGGTGGAACACTTGTTGCCCAAACCGCAACAGGTTTCTGTGACGCAAGGCAGTTTCGCACTGAGCGGAAGCGTCACTATCAATTATTCGGGTGATGCTCAGCAATGCGCATTGCTCGAAGAGTTCTTCACTTCGAACGGTTGCACCATTGCCACTGGTGGCAAAGCCGTAAACGTAACGCTCGTTGAAAGCATCGAGGGCGCTCACGACTACGAACTCCATGGCTACGAAAACGAAGCCTACACATTGGAGATTACCTCCAGCGCCATCAACATCACTGCTGTGACAGGTACGGGCGTAATTCGTGCCGCACAGACGCTCACACAGTTGGCTGAAGGTTACGAAGGTGAAAAGGCACTTGAAGGACTCACCATGAAGGACTGGCCCGCATTCAAGCTCCGCGGTTACATGCACGACGTGGGTCGTTCGTTTATCTCTATCGACGAACTCATCAAGCAGGTAGAACTCTTTTCACGCTTTAAGATCAACACCTTCCACTGGCACATGACTGAAAATCAAGCATGGCGCTTTGAGGTGAAGGCGTATCCCGAACTCACCTCTTCGGCAAGCATGACACGCTTCCCCGGACAGTATTACACGCAAGAAGACTGCAAGCGTTTGCTGGCGGTGGCAAAGAAGCACGGTGTTATCGTGATTCCCGAAATCGACATGCCCGGTCATAGTGAAGCCTTTGAGCGCGCTATGGGTTTTGGCATGCAGACAGAAGAAGGTAAAGCAGTGCTCAAGAAAGTGATTGATGAAGTTGTCGCAGTGTTTGAAGGAGTTCCCTACCTCCACATCGGTGGTGACGAAGTGTCAACAACTGCTGCTTATCTCAACGAAATGCTTGACTATGCGGAAAGCAAGGGTACAAACGTTAAGGGAGGTCTTTGGAACCCCATTAACGGTATCGGTCAGGATGCATTGAACCACACGTTGGCACAAATGTGGGGTACACGCGGTTACTTGGCAACAGGCAAGGCAAACATTGACTGCCGCTATAACTACACGAACCACTTTGACGTGTTTGCCGACCTCGTAGGTATCTACAAGAGCAACATCTACTACCACGCAAAGGGTACACCTGAAGTAGCAGGTGCGATTTCAGGTTGTTGGAACGACCGCAAGGTGGCTGACGAGGTCGCTATCATGGCGCAGAACAATGTTTGGGCGAATGTCATCGCTACTGCAGAACGCACCTGGATGGGTGGCGGTAAGCGCTACATCGACAACATGACCAACACACCCAATAACTTGAAGGTGGACGGCGGTCACGGCGGTGTGATGCTCCCCAACTCGGGCGATGAATTCGAAGAATTTAAGAGCTGGGAAACACGCTTCCTCTTCCACAAGGCAAACTCTTTGAAGGGCGAACCCATCCCATACGTTAAGCAAACCAACGTGCGCTGGCGCATTACGGACGCCTTCCCCAATGGCGGTAGTGAAACGGCTGCCTTTGGTCCTGAAACGGCAGGTGTTACAGCATCAACAGACTTGCTTCCTGAAACATTCACACACGACGGACAAACATACTACTCTGGCATTGCGACAGGTGCGGGTATCTACCTCGCACACACTTGGGGTAATAGTATTATTAATGCCTATTATAAAAATCCTCAATTTAACCACACCGCTTATGCATGGACTTATGTCTATAGCGATAAGGAACAGAAGGTAGGTGCACAGATTGAATTCCAGAACTACAGCCGCTCGGAACAAGACGCTGCCGCTCCTGCTGGTAAGTGGGACCACTTCGGTTCAAAGATTTGGGTGAACGGCGAAGAAATCGCTGCGCCAACGTGGGACAACACGGGTGTGAGTGTCAATAATAAGGAAGTGATGTTGAAGAACGAGAACTTCCCCGGTCGTAAGCCCATTCAGGTTACTTTGAAGCAGGGTTGGAACAAGGTATTCCTCAAACTCCCCTACTTCAACAAGGGTTACCGCTTGAAGAAGTGGATGTTTACCTGCGTCTTCACCGACCTCGAAGGTATCAATGCTGTGGACGGCCTAATCTACTCACCCAACCAATGCATGGACGAAGCAACAGAAGTCGTAGCTGCAAAGATTAGCGAAATCAAGCGCGACCGCGGCAACCTCATTGGCACAAGCGTTGGTCTATGGCCCGAAAGCGCAGCTGCAACACTTGATGCGAAGGTGAAGGAAGTTGAAGATTCTTATGCCGACACCAATATAACAGCAGAACAGCGTAAGGCACAAGTAACGGCGTTGGAAACAGCGTGGACCGCTTTCGTTGCCTCGCTCACCGAAGCGAACATGAACCAACCCGTAAGCGGCAACTACTACCGTATGTACACACCGCTCCGTGCGAATCGCTATGCTACAGGTAACGGTGCAGATGCCGCCATCACTGGTCCAACGGAAGCAACAACTAAGGCTTCCATCTGGCAGTTTGTGAAGCGCAGCGATAATGCTTACGACATCATCAATGTTGCGGATGGCACGTATATTTCTCCAGCAAGCAACAACAATACAGCGCTTAAAACGGTGATTGCGCAACCCACTGCTGGTTGGAGCATCAAGAAGGCAGAGAATACAGGCAATGTAATCGTAGTCAGTGGTACCGCTCAGTTTAACCAGCAGAAAGATGGTAACCTCCACCTCCTCAACTGGGGTAGCGGCACCAACACTACTGACGACGGTTGCGAATACCGCCTCATCAATGTAACCGACCAAATCCCGCCTCAGCCCTTCGTGAAGATAGAAGGTTTGAGCAGTCAATCCTACCCTTATGCCATTGATGAAGCTTTGGCGCAAAAAGTGTTTGCCAAGGAAAACCTCACCATCGCGATAGACGTCATGACGCCTGCTTCTATGAGCGGTCGCCAAGCATTGGTGTGCGCTGCTGACCCTACAAAGGCTGTGACAGGCGCAACTAAAAATAACTCGCCTTACGTTGCATATGGTCTTTACGGAAGCAACCCTGTATATCTACCTTCATCATCAGATGGCGACAGATTTACCTATCGTGATTTCGGTTTCACAGGAAACACAAAGTACAAGGTGGTGTATGTGATTGATCGCACCAACAAGAAGTTTGCTGTCTATGTGGATGGTGCATTGAAGAGTTCTGCTGACTATCCCATAAGCGGTTACGAACTGCAGTCATTCAGTAACTTTGCCAGCAACGCGAATGCGAAACTTTACATCGGTGGTGGTGTGGTAAGTACGAATGCACAATATGATAAGTTTGGCGGACAAGTACGCTCCGTGCAGTTCTTTGATAGTGCGCTCAGCGCAGAAAAGGTAGCTGAATTGGAATACCCCGTGGTGCCCGAGGACGTTATCCTTGACAACGCAGTAACGGCACATGCCAACATGAACATCTACGGTCTTCAGCGCTACTTGGGTTTGGTGCAGAATGCTGGTACTGGTCTTGAAGGCAATGGTCAATTCGTTTGTAACTATCCTGCTTCAACAAGCCAGGAAAGCGGCAATGCTTACACCAACCTCATAGATGGAAACTACGAAACTTTTTTTCATAGTGGCTACGGAAGCACCATCGGCAGTGGTAGTCACTATCTTCAAGCCGACCTCGGGAAAGCAGTGAATAGTTTCCGCTTCTACACGAGAAAGCGTAATGACAACGACCGCCCCACTAAGATTACCATTGAAGGTTCTAACGACGCTACAACTTGGACGCTAGTAAAGGTCGTTGAAAACATTCCTACGAATGCCCCCGATTATTATTCTGAGGAGATTTCAAGCGAAACTGCCTACCAGCACTATCGTTTTACAGTAAATACAACAAATACGAACAAAGTGTTCTACACCTTCTCGGAATTTTACATCCTCCCCAGCGATTATACTAAGGTAAATGAGACTTTTGAAGCAGTGCGTGCTTATCGTGCGAACGCTACTTTGGAGACGGCAACCGAACTAAATAAGGTGTATGCGTGGAATAAGGGACTTACAGAGGGTTCGCCAGTTGTAGGTGTTGAATCTTATCTCTATGTAGATACTTATAAGGATGAAAAATTTGTCAACCGCTTCCTTTATAATAACAACGGTACACTCACTCCAACGACAGAGTTACAGCGTGGCGCTACGGCATTCCTTTGGACACCTGCCGTGAAGGAAGATGGTAAGTATAATTTCAAGAATAAGGTTGCAAAGTACCTTGCTCACAAGGGCATGAGTGATAATGAACACAACTTCACCGTTGCTGCTACCACTCATCACATGGGGGTAACCCTCCACACACAGGGAAACAACTACTTTGTAGTAAAAAATGCTGATGGTACATTTGACCAGTCTTCTGAAACCTACGATCAGAAGACTACAAATTATTGCACTGACTTCGTGTTCATCCCTGCGGACCTCTATGACCGAAATTTTGAACCTGTGGCGATTAAGAGTGCTGAAGAATTTAAGAACGGCGGTATCTATACTTTCGTGACAAAGCGTGGTTGGATGGGTGCAACAGCAAGTAGCAACAACGTAATTTCTACAGCAAGAACAACTGTTGAACCCGCCGCTTCTGCAACGAATACTTACTTCCAGTGGGCGGTATATAAGTCTGCTAAGGGTAACTACTACCTTTATAATATAGGTAAGGGTAAGTATATGGGTGTTCAGAGCAACAATAACGCTTCTGTGCCTTTCGTGGATGCACCCAATAATAAGCAGCTAACCTTTAAGCAGAGTAGTTCTACCGACTATCCCATTATGTTCTCTACCGACAATGCGGGTGTCGTAAACCACACTACCGTTCACGGTACAGGACTTGTCAACTGGACGGACGGATGGAGCAAACTCACCGACGAAGGAAGTAATCACCAAGTGATGCTTGTGGGTGAATTGACTACTGCAGAGTTGCAAGCCATTGCAGACTTGGTAGATGAGTCTGAAGCAGACGAAATTCAGTTGTTCGTAAAGGCAGAGGTTGAAGGTTTGGACGCTTCAAATCCGAACACTCACTTTGGAAACATAAGCGTAACCAGTAAGTTTGGTGGGCAGAGTGTGAAGTTGAAGCGTAATCCGGAAGTCGTATCTATTGGTTATCTTGATACCCCCACAACAACTATTAACTTTACGCGTGCTTATCGTGGTTTTGAGTTCCAAGGTTTCTTCCTCGGTGAAGAGAATTTGGGTATGAGTTTCTCACCTTCAGAAATCGAAGAGTTAACAACGAGCGAAACTACTCCCCTCGTGGCAAAGTTTACAACAACTGCTGACGTAACGCTCTTCTACGATGATGACGAATATTCATACCGTATTCCTGCAATTGGTAAGACTTCAACAGGTCGCCTTATAGCTGTGAGCGACTATCGTCACAACCTTGATGATATTGGTCGTGACGTTCATGGTACAGGCAAACTCCGCCTTGACCTCGTGATGCGTTATAGCGATGACAATGGTAAGACGTGGAGCGCAAAGCAAACGATTGCTGAAGGTACTGGTAATAAGAATGCAGACGGTTACGACTGTGCTTACGGTGATGCCGCAATTGCTACTGTTGGTCAGAATGTTCTTGTAATGGCAGCGGCTGGAAATGTGGTGTACAATGGCGCTTCAGATACCAAGCATAACAGAACAGTACGTGTGTTCAGTGCCGACAATGGTCTTACTTGGACGAAAGAAGATATTAGTGAAAAGATCTTCATTGGTGAGAGTGCTTTGATTCCTAACGGTCATGCAGCATTCTTTGGTAGTGGTAAGTTGGCGGTCGACGCAAACTTCAATGGCACAGGTAAGGCTCGCATCTATGGCGCTATGCTGGTAAAGAATACGAGCACAACAACCAACATTTATCCTATCTATACAGACGATCTGGGACAGAACTGGAAGATTCTTGGTGGCAGTACTTCACCCGTAGCGAATGCCGACGAACCCAAGGTAGAGATTCTCCCCAACGGTCAGATTTTGTTGAGTGCTCGTCGTCAAGGTGGTCGTGTATTCCGAGTGTTCACCTATGGCGCTGAAGCAACAGACAAAACTAATGGTTCTGGTTCATGGGGCGAAGAGGCTGCTAATGGTTGTGGCAACACAGGTAGCAACGGTACAAACGGTGAAATCTTCCTTGTTGATGCACAGAATGCCAATGGTGATGCAGTAAAACTCCTCATGCAGTCACAGCCTAAGGGTGGTTCTGGTCACTACGACCGAAAGGATGTTACCATTTGGTACAAGGAAGTTGATGCCAATACAACATACACAACAACATCGATTAAGGATGGTTGGACACAAGGTCTTCAAGTAAGTACGCAACAGAGTTCTTACAGTGCAATGACTTTGCAGGCTGATGGTAAGATAGCCTTCTTCTTCGAGGAAGCGCCTTGCTACGGTGATGATTATACTAAGGGTTACTGCATGGTATATGTTCCTCTTACTATCGAAGCCATTACTAAGGATGCTTACAAAACTCCTGAAGTAAAGGAAGAGGGCGGTGAAGAAATCGTGAGCGCAGACGCACTCCCTGGCGACGGCACTTTGCGCTTCTACCGCTTGGCTATCCCTGTTACCGAGAGTGCTTACGAGCAAGACCTTAAGGGCAGTAAAGATAATGTACTTGCTTTTTGGCAAGAGTGCGAGGAGTTTGTGAACCAGATGTTTGTTCCCCTCGGCTTCTGCTTCGATGTGGTTGAAGATGATAAGTTGATTGATGTGACCGATTTTACCATCGGCAATAGCGGTTTGCCTGAGATTGGCAACTGCACATATGTCCTTAATGATATTCTCGGTGAAGCGAACTACGATGTTGCCATGTGGGTAACACATCGTGACGATGCGGAAGAGAACTCAGGTCTTTCTGCACTAGGTGGTGCATACACGTCAAGTCAGAAGGGTAGTGGTTATGCCAAGACAGACAAGTGGGTGGTGGCTCACGAATTGGGCCATATGTTTGGCGCTGTGCATACGCTCCAGGGCGAAGGCAGTTTGATGGACAATCAGGGTGAGTATTTCTCTTACCCCTCTATCAAGGCGATTCGCAACAGTGCTATTGGAACAACTTCTCACAACAACGTGAAGGTGGCAAACAATGCGCCTCAGTTTGATATAGAAAAGATGCAGCAAACCTACCGCATCCCTCAGGGTGCATGCCTCGCTATCGATGTGCAGGCAACAGACATTGAAGAGCACAAGTTGATGTACACCGCTATCGGTTGCACCGCCCAGAATGTGGATAACATTCAGGAAGGTAAAGACGTGAATCTTCCCTTCGCATCGTTTGCACCACAGGAAAGCAACGTCATCAGTTACGCGCCTCAATACACTGCGGATTTGGTATATGACGACTATTTCTATCTGAAAGAAGGCACAGGCATTCACGAAATGGAACCTGGCACCTATCCTCTCAGCATCCTTGTCAACGATGTGCCCGAAACGGTATGGAACTCCGAAGAGTTAGCAACAAATCCTTTCTACAGCACCTATGCCATTTGGGAAACTCAGGTGCAAGTTGTTGCAGGCGACTCCTTCAGCGCAGCGCTCTCACCCGTGAAAGATACCTACACCGCTGGCGAAACCATCACGGTAAACTGGGGCGCAAACGAGGCCTACTTCACGGCAGACAGCAAGGTGCGCATCAGTCTCTCGACCGACTACGGCAAGACGTTTAACTACGTACTCGCTGAAGCTGTTACTGCCATTGACGGAACGTGCACCGTCATGTTGCCCAACTGCAACATCGGAACGGTGGCCGTTGATTTCGGCACTGCCACACGCACCATGAACGGTGGCGTCATTAAAGTAGAAGAGATGGGTAGCGGCGTCTTTACGCTCACTGCACTCGACCCCAACACGCACAAGGGTTTCACCGTAACGGGCGCAACCGATGAGGAAGACGCTGTCAGCACCACGCTCAGCAGTTACGGAATCGGAACCTTCTACGCCAACGCGGCGATGACCATTCCCGAAGGCATCACGGCATACGTTGCCACCTCACTGCCCGAAATGGAAGGCACTGAAGGCACCATCACCTTAACTGCTCTCACCGAGGGCATCATTCCTGCAAAGACAGGATGCGTGATTCGCGGTGCGGAAGGTGCGTACACGTTCACAAAGGCTGCAACTGCTGGCACCCTCTTTAGTGAAAACCTTTTGCGAGGTTATGCGGGCACAGCGGCTTATGAAGAAGTTGCCGTTCCCGAAGACGGTTCGGTAAACTACGTGCTCACCACGGAGAACGGTGCTGTAGGTTTCTACCGCAAAGCAGCAGGGTTTAAGGTGTACAACCACAAGGCGTACTTAAACGTTCCCAGCGCAGCGCAGCGCCTTAGCATTCGTTTCAACAACGGAGATGGCACCACGGACATCGTAAAGATTCCCGCCGCAATGCCTAACAAGGAAACCATCGTTTATGACCTGCAAGGACGCCGCGTAACCACACCGAGCAAGGGTGTTTACATTATTAACGGCCAGAAGCGACTATTCTAATCGTTTCAACAAACAAGAAAAGTGGTCTTGCATAATAGAAATGCAGGACCACTTTCATTTAATCATCAATATTCAAAAAACAAGAAAAAAGTCTTTCAGTTTTGCTGAAAGACTTTTCTTTGCGGTGCGGACGGGACTCGAACCCGCGACCCCATGCGTGACAGGCATGTATTCTAACCAGGCTGAACTACCGCACCTCAACAAACTTAGAAGAAACTTCCTGGCGGTGCGGACGGGACTCGAACCCGCGACCCCATGCGTGACAGGCATGTATTCTAACCAGGCTGAACTACCGCACCAAATTTGTATTAGTAAGCTTCGTTCCTTGTTTGCGAGTGCAAAGGTACAACAAAATTCGAAATCAGCAAACGATTCAGACGTTTTTTTTCAGTTTTTTTTGAAAAAATATTACATCCTCAAAACTTTCGCCATTGAAATGCCAATCCTGCAAGATGCCGACTTGTACGTAGTTAGCTGATACAAAGAGCTTTCTACTCACACTATCCACAACCGAGGATGTATAGGCATAAAGGTTGCGCAAATTCAGTTTTTGCGTTGCGAAACGTTCCAACTTCTCTAAAACACATGTTCCAATCCCTTGTCCTCGCACATCGCGCAATAGCGCAATAGCCACCTCTGCCCGTTGATGAACCGGGCTGTAATCGAATAAATCCACAATCCCCACTGCTCCTCCGTCCGATGTTCTACACACTGCAAGCCGCAACATGCCATCGTCCACAATGCTCCCCGTTTGGGCAGCCAAGTACTGCTTCAGCATATAGCGCGAATACGGACCATTGTTGTTGCTCACAGCCCACAAAGCCGGATCATTTTCTATTGTATAGAGCAATTCCAGGTCCTCGGGTTCGAGTGCGCGCAAATATATCATAGTTTGCTAAAATTTATGGGTACGTAAAATTATTGATATATGGCAGTACCTGTAACGATCTTTGCCTCGCGTGGATAGAAGAAAGCCATTGATTGGCGGTGGTCGGATTTTTCAAAACCTCGAAACGCTGCCTCGTACGAAACTACACTTGTATCTATTAATATATGAGTAAACCTGACACCACCCTCAACCAATGCTGCTTCGGGAAACGCTGCACCCATATATGTCAACGATATTTGCCACTTGCCAGCCAACTCCTGAGCCACGCTATAGTTTTCCCGGCTCCCTACGTAAGCAAAACTCAACTTATCCTCAGCCGAAGGTTGAATAGAACGCACCTGCTGCTGCAGAATCGTCAGCAATGCCTTGAAAACTATGGCACACTTGATGGGAAACGTGAAGAACCAGCTCAAATGGCCGTAGTGTTTGCGAAAGAAGATGAGCATCGCTTCGTAGAACACGTGGGCATAGCGATACGAACTCTTATGTGTGCTCTCGCCCTTATAATGAAGTATGGGCGTCGGCAAATAAAAATTCTTATAGCCATGCTTTATGAAGCGGTAGGACAAGTCTATATCCTCGCCATACATAAAGAAATCCTCGTCGAAACTACCACATTCCGCCAATGCCGCACACGATGCCAACATGAAGGCTCCCGAAAGAATCTCCACCTCGCATGGTTGCTCCTTGTCCAAATATCCGACATAATACTTACCGAAGGTCTTTGATTTAGGAAAGAGTGCCGTGAGTCCACTCATTTTGCAAAACGAAACCCATGGGGTGGGCATGGCTCTTCGCGACTCCTGGGCGAACACACCACAATCGTTCAACATCTTAACGCCGACTGCCCCCACGCGCTCCTGCTTCTTCAAGAAGCCGAAGAGGTCGAGGAATACGCTTTCTGCGACCACCGTGTCGGGGTTGAGGAACAAGACATAATCCCCCTTGGCCTGCTTCACCGCTTGATTGTTGGCGCGCGAAAATCCTACGTTGCGCGCATTATAAATGCAATGAATCATAGGGAAATCCGCCTGCGGAAACGTTTTTTCAAAATGTTCCTTGCTCCCATCTTGCGAAGCATTGTCAACGACATAGGCTTCCCACTCGACTTCGGCTCGCTCTGCTGCACGCACCACTGCGCGAAGACACTGCTCCACGTAGTGCTTCACATTGTAATTGACGATTATGACCGTTAGTTGCATATCAGCCAACGACAATTATGGTTTAGACGTAGGCCAGCAGAACAGCGCTCCGATTACCGTAATCAATAAGCAATACATCGCCGACTGATTGAAACCCGAACCGTAATAAACGATGAGGTTCCAAAACATCGGGAAGAATATCATGCTGATGCGCAGCGTGTTCCACGTCCGATATGCCGCAAACGCCTTGTCGGTATCTTCAGCATCCAACTGCCGTTGCACCACCTTGAACTTAAACAAGCGCAATGCAACAAACACGCCGCCGAAGGTCAACGCCACACAAAGCAAGTCGAAGACATAAGCCACTTCTATTGTCAACCCTAAAAAATCAACCGGCAACAAGCCTTCTTCAAAAAGCAAAGCCACCACTGCGACGCATAGCGCACAGACAATATATAATGTTCTCATCCGTATAAAAATTATGTTTTATTCAATGTTAACTCAATAAATATTACAATCCTCGCACAAACGTGCCGACATCAGTTGAGCGCAGTGCGATTGATGATAGAGCGGCCAAGGGTCACTTCGTCAGTATATTCAAGGTCGTCGCCCACGCTCACACCTCGTGCCAGCACCGAAAGTTTCACGCGATTGCCCGCCAGGCGTCGTTGTATGTAGAAATTTGTCGTGTCGCCCTCCATCGTTGGGTTGAGCGCCAGGATTATCTCTGCGATGTCGCCTTGCTCCACGCGCTCTACGAGCGATTGCAGCTCAAGGTCGTTAGGACCAATGCCGTCCATCGGCGAAATCACTCCGCCCAACACGTGGTAAAGTCCGCGATACTGCCCCGTATTCTCAATGGCCATCACGTTTTGTATGTTCTCGACCACACAAATTGTGCTGCGGTCGCGCAAAGGGTTGGCACAGATGTCACACTCCTCCTTGTCGCAAATGTTATGACAGGTGCGGCAATACTGCACCTCGTCCACAAGGCGCTTAAGGCTGTTGCCCAAAGCATGGACTTCGCGAGCATCGCGCCGGAGCATGTGGAGCACCAGGCGGAGTGCCGTTTTGCGCCCAATACCGGGCAATTTCGAAATCTCAGCTACTGCTTGTTCGAGCAGCAGAGAGGGATACTGCTGTTGCATGTGGTTCAAAGCGATTGATTAATGCTTTCAATATAATCGAGAAACTCCGCCCGGCCGATTCTCTTCTCCGAACTCGTGATGAAATGAGGGGGCAGTTCTTCCCACTGCTCCGCAAGCTTAGCGAGGAAGGTGCCGACATTCTTCTTCAGCTCGCCGGCCTTGTTTTTGTCAGCTTTCGTAAAGATGATGCCAAAGGGAATGCCATGCTCGCCCAACCATTCAATAAATTCAAGGTCGATTTTCTGAGGCGTCAGGCGCGAATCTATCAGTACGAACAAGCAAGTCAGCTGCTTGCGCTCAAGAATGTAGTATTCAATAATGTTCTGCAACTGCTGCATGGCTTTCTTGCCACGTTTGGCATAGCCATAGCCCGGGAGGTCAACCAAGTGCCACTCCTTGTTGATTAAGAAATGGTTGATGAGCATCGTCTTACCCGGCGTGGCTGAAGTCATGGCCAAACTCTTGCGCCCAGTAAGCATGTTAATCAGGCTGCTTTTGCCCACATTGCTCCTGCCAATAAACGCATATTCGGGCAAGTTCGTATCAGGGCACATATCGGCTCGGCTGTTGCTGACGACAAATTCGGCAGAGGTTATATTCATAGCAAAACTAACTTTTTCAATAAATTGCTACAAATTTAACCCTTTTTCCCCATAGTTTTTTTACTTTTGCTCAAAAATATTACCTCACACCATGCACGACAGAATCAAACAGCTGAAAATCGTACTCGTAATATCTGCAGTAATCATCGCCATAGCCAGCCTTGCCGTGTCGCACACGCTGGTAGGCGACCTCTCGCGCAAGGAGCGCGCCAACATGGAAGTATGGGCCGAAGCAATGCATGCCTTCAGCGATGCCGATGAGCAGACGGACCTCACCCTCGTGTTGCGCGTCATTAATGGCAACGACTACATACCCGTCATCGTGCTGAGCGGACAAAACGAAGTGGTGGACTATCGCAACATCAACTTCGAAGCCCCCACCGCTGCCGACTCCCTTGCCTACATCCAAAACTATGCTCAGCAACTCATCGACAAAGGCAACGTAATCGAAATTTCGGGCGTAAGCGACTCGCCCATGGCCGAATCCATGAATCTGCGCGTGGCCTACGACGAGTCGCTCATGCTGCAAAGGCTCACGCACTATCCCTACGTGCAGCTTGGCGTCATTTGCCTCTTTGTCGTAGTAGCCATCTTCGCCCTGCTTGCCTCCAAACGAGCCGAGCAAGACAAGGTTTGGGTAGGCCTGTCGCGCGAAACTGCCCACCAACTCGGCACGCCCATCTCCTCGCTCATGGCATGGACCGAAGTGCTGCGCGAGACGTACCCCTCCGACGCACTCATTGCCGAGATGGGGAGCGACGTCAAGCGACTACAGCTCATAGCCGAACGCTTCTCGAAAATCGGCAGCAAACCCGAGCTCAAGCCCGAAAACATCTGCGAAGTCATTGAGCGCGTCGTAAGTTACATCGGCAAGCGTACGTCCGACAAGGTGCGCATCACGTGTAGCTTCCCCGACGACATTGTCATGGTGAAGCTCAGCGCATCGCTCTTTGAATGGGTCATCGAAAACCTCTGCAAAAATGCCATCGACGCCATGCAGGGCGAGGGCCACATCAACCTATATCTTTACCGCCAGGCCGATACTCTCAAACTCGAAGTCAGCGACACCGGCAAGGGCATCCCAAAAAACAAATTCAAAACCGTGTTCCGCCCCGGCTACACCACCAAGAAGCGCGGATGGGGCCTGGGGCTGTCGCTCGCCAAGCGCATCATGAAGGAATACCACCGCGGAAACATCTACGTAAAGTCGAGCAGCCCCAAAGGCACCACCTTCTGCATCGACCTAAGATTGAAATAAGCATCACGCGTGGCGCTTCACAGCAAGCATCTGCCGAGCACCACTCCTCCATCTCGCAATTACGTCCGTCAATGCAGCAAATATGCTTGTCCATCCTGCAATTACGCATGCCCATTTCGCAATTACATCCGTCCATGCTGAAATTATGTCCGTCAATGCTGAAATTACGATTGCCCACCTCGCAGATTCATCCATTACAATTTGCCCTTGCGACTGACAGATAAGCCGCCAAAAGCGACACCAACGCCCCCTCGAAAAAAACATTTTTTGACAAAATCACACGTTTTAATAATTTAACATTTATTTACAATTCAGGCGCAAGAAAAAAAGTCGTATTTTTTACAAAATCGGCGGTCAGCACCCGGAAAAAGGACTTTCTCACCCCGAAACCCTCCCAATTTTTCACTATCTCCGACCTTCTTTGAACAACATCGGAGGTAATTTTAACAACCTTTGACCTTGTTTTAACAACATCAAAGGTT
>JAFOWI010000186.1 GCA_017425985.1 Bacteroidaceae bacterium
AAAAATGTTGTATCTTTGTACTACAGAAGGGGAGACCACGCGGTTTCCCCTTTTTTAGGGCCCAAAAGTGGCAAAAACAACCTCAAAGGTTGTTAAAACAAGGTCCGATGTTGTTAAAATTACCTCCGATGTTGTTTTCACGACCTCCGATGTCGTGAATTTTCGGGTGGATTTAAGGGGTAAAAACGCCCATTTTTAAGCAAAAAAAGCCGACTTCCGAAAAAGGACAAAGATTCCGTAAAATAGGACAAAGATTTTTTTGGCTTCGAAATGTGAATAAATGTTAACAAAATTTTGCCTTCGAATTTCGTTGAAAAAGGTCCTTGCTCGGGGCACGTTTGTCGGAAAAAACATCGCGGATGCCGTAGGAACCATTTCATGTCGGCCCGTACGCTGGAACGGCGTAATGAGAAATGCTCCTGATGTTTGCTCGCAGATATTTTTTTCTCACGCGGACTTCACGGATTTCGCGGAGGCGCACTTGCTTCGCGTGCTTGCCTTGCGGGCGGTGTATGTTCACCCCTCGTAGGTTGGTGAAATATTATAAAATGTTGGGTAAAACATCACGGATGCCGTAGGGGCCACTTCATGTCGGCCCGCACGCCGGAACGGCGTAATAAACAATCAACTTGCTGTTTGCTCGCGGAAATTTTATTTTCACGCGGACTGCGCGGAACTCGCGGATGCGCACAGGTTTCGCGTGCTTGCCATGCGGGGGGTGCATGTTCGCCCCTCACAGGGCGGCGGGCCGACATAAAGTGGCCCCTACACCTTGCGGAATGTTTGTGCAACGAAATCCTCCGCATGGTTCCGCGCCTTCCGCGTAGTCTGCGTGAAATACAAATTTGTCTGTGTGAAATCAAAAATTGTGTTCTAAAATTCGGTGTGCTAAACCACGGCCTGAAAGGCCAACGAGCACCAAGCCCAGGGCAAGCGACGCAGGAGCAACGCCCTGGGTTAGATATGGTATGTACATTGCGCCAATGGACTTTGCCGGAGCATTTATCATTGGCGGAGCAAACAAAACTATGCTCAAAGCTGTCTATTCGTAGAATCTTTGTATATTTGCATTTATTATATATGTAGCAAACTATGCACAGCGGTTTTCACTACCACAAGCCGGATGCTGCAACGATGGTTTGCTGCGCAACAAAAGGCGGCGTCATCGGCACATACACTGAGGACATCCGTCCGGATTAAAACCTGATATTTATGACACACGAGATATTTAGCCGCTCGGCACGCCTGCTCGGCACGGAAGCCATGGAGCGCATGGCGCACGCCAAGGTCATCGTCTTTGGCGTGGGCGGCGTAGGCAGTTGGGTGGCTGAAGCCTTGGTGCGCACGGGGTTTCAGCACATTACGATTGTTGACTCCGACGTCGTAGCCGAGTCGAACATCAATCGCCAGCTCATGGCCACAACGCTCACCGTGGGTCAGCCCAAAGTGGCGGCGCTGCGCACTCATCTACTCACGCTCAATCCAGCTGCCGACGTCGTAGCCATGCAAATGGCTTACACGGCTGCTACGGCGCAGGACTTCGGGCTTCAGGACTACGACTACATCATCGACTGCATTGACAGCCTGGAGCACAAGGCGTCGCTCATCCTCCACGCCACGCAGACAGGTGCTAAGTTCTACTCCTCCATGGGAGCTGCGCTGAAGCTCGACCCCACAAAGATTGAGGTGGCAGAATTTTGGAAGGTGAAGGGATGCCCCTTAGGAGCCGCGCTGCGCAGGCGGTTTAAGAAGGCAGGCACGCTGCCCAAGCGCCGATTTCGCTGCGTGTTCAGCCAGGAGCTGAAGAGCAACCACGACCTCCCCACGTCGGCCGAAGCGCAAGGTATGTGGGACGCCCGCAAGGCGCAAATCAATGGGTCGCTCGTTCATATCACTGCCATTTTTGGCATGACGCTTGCCGGCATGGTCGTGCAGGACGTTGCCGCCCATAGCTCAGCTCAAACTCACACTTCAGAATAGAATTTCATGAAAATCCGAATACTCTTACTCCTGCGCCTCTACATCGTCACCGTGAGCGTAGGCATCCTTGGCAAAATAGGCTTCCTGCTCTACAACGGAGCGGGGCGCGGACTCACTGTGGGCGATGCTCTGAGCATCGTGTGGCACGGCCTGCCGCTCGACTGCTCGTTTGCGGGCTATGTCGTGGCGCTGCTTTGGATTGTGTTGCTCGCCGCTTATTGGATAGGCATCAACCGCTGGTTGCTCTACGTATATTTTGGATTTATCTCCTTACTGCAAGCCATCATCTACGTTGTCGATACGGGGTTGTTCACGTTTTGGGGATTCAAGCTCGACGCCACCATCTTCAACTACCTCGACTCGCCAGCCGAAGTGACAGCCTCGGTGAGCGGCACGTATGTGGCCACAGCCATCACCATCATCCTCACTACGGCATGCCTGCTGTTCTGGGCATACCGCTCGACGATTTCGAACAAGAGCCTTGAGCGCATCGAACTAAGCCGCCTGAGCCTGCCCAAGCGCATTGTGGGCAGCGTCATCCACCTGCTCTGCGGCGGACTGCTGTTTCTCGGCATTCGGGGTGGGGTAGATGTTTCGACAGCCAACCCCGGCATGGTGTATTTCTCCGACAATGCCTTTCTGAACGCGTCGGCAGTGAATCCGGCGTTCAACCTGTTCTACTCCATGTCGAAGGTGAAGGACTTTTCGAAGCGCCACCAGCATTTCGACACTGCCGAATTCAGTGAACAATACGCAGCCCTGGCGATGAATACGCAAAGCCGGAGCACAACGAAACTCATAACGACGGAGCGCCCCAACGTGATGCTCGTGGTGCTCGAAGGTTGCGGACGCAGCATGTTCGATGCTGCCGACGTGATGCCACGTCTGAAGGCTGTAGCCGCCGAGGGCGTAGAGTTCACCAACTGTTTTGCCAACTCCTTCCGCACGGACCGCGGAGTGGTTTGCACGCTAAGCGGCTATCCTTCGTATCCCGACGTGAGTGTCATGAAGCTGACGGAGAGCAAGGTGGCAAATCTGCCGAGCATCGCACGCTCGCTGCAACGCAACGGCTATAGCACAGAATTCCTCTACGGTGGCGACATCAACTTCACCAACACAAACGGCTATCTGCTCTCTACGGGCTATCAGCGCACATATGGCGAAGCCGCTTTCCCCTCTGAGGAGCGCAATGACTCGAAGTGGGGCGTGCACGATGAGTTTGCCTTCAACCGCGCGCTGAAGATGGTGGAGCAATATCCTGCCGACAAGCCCTGGATGCTCACACTGCTCACACTATCGAGCCACGAACCCTGGGAAGTGCCCTACGAACGATTGGGCAAAGGCACGCCCGAAAATGCTTTCGCCTATCTCGACGAGTGCGTGGGCAACTTCATCGACCGCTTCAAGAAGATGGCTGCGTGGCAGAACACGCTCATCGTGATGATACCCGACCATGGCGTTGCGCTGAACCTCTCAGACGAAGTGATGGCGATAGAGAAAAACCGCATACCGCTCATCCTCACAGGTGGCGCAGTGGCACAACCTGCTAAGATTGACATCCTCTGCAATCAGTCGGACCTTGCCGCTACGCTCCTTGGGCAATTAGGCATCGACCACGCGGACTTCCCCATGAGTCGCGATGTGCTCAGCACGACGTACACTTACCCCTTCGCCATCAACACCTGGAGCCAGGGCGTAGTGTGGGTAGATTCGTGGGGCGCAAGCGTCTATGACCTGAACACGCAGAAAGTGGTGCAGCGTCAGGACATGCCCACCGCTGCGCAGGTTGACCATATCCGCGCCTACCTGCAAGCCGCTTATCAGTTGTTGAAATGATTTAGTAACTGAGGGCAGGGAATGTTTCTTATAGAAGCTATAGAGGCTATAGAAACTATAGAATTTATAGAAACTATAACATCTATAGAATCTATCGCATCTATTAAAAACTATAGCAACTATCATTCTCAACAACCTCACCCCCATATAACCTCACTCATAATGGTCCCCGTACTCATACTATTTTTTAACAGTCCGGAGAAACTGAAGTGCGTGTTCGAGCAAGTAAGGAAAGCGCGCCCTTCACACCTCTTTCTCTATCAAGACGGTTCACGCAACGAGCGTGACCTTCCCGGCATCGAAGCCTGTCGGCGAGTGGTCGAAACCGTAGATTGGCCCTGCGAGGTACACCGCCTGTATCAGGAGAAGAACTATGGTTGCGATCCCTCCAACTATATGTCGCAGCGCTGGGCGTTTGAGCACGTCGATCGTTGCATCTTCTTCGAGGACGACGATGTGCCTTCGGTGAGTTTCTTCGGATTTTGCGCCGAATTGCTGGAGCGCTACGCCGACGACCCACGTATCGCCCTCATAACCGGCACAAATTACGACGAGCATACACCCGACATGCCCTGCGACTACTTCTTCACCACCGCCTTCAACATCAATGGCTTTGCCACTTGGCGCAGAGCTTTCAAGCAGTGGGAAGAGAGCTACGCATTCCTCGACGACGCCTACTCCATGCGACTGCTCGACAGTTTCATCAAGAAATATCGCCATCAGCAGGACTTCATAAAATTCTGCCACTATCATCGCTCCACGGGTAAGGCTTATTACGAAACGCTCTTCCACGCAGCCATCTTCTTCAACTCAGCACTCTCTATCGTGCCACGCGTAAATATGGTCAGCAACATGGGAGCCGTTGGCGAGGGCACACATTACTCGGGCTCGAACGCCACACTGCCGCGCGACATCCGACGTATCTTCGAGATGGGTCACCACGAAATCGAACTTCCGCTGCGCCATCCCAAGTACATCATCGAAGATGTTGGCTACAAGGAACGCTTCTTCAAAACCCAGGCATGGGGACATCCTTGCATCAAGGTGCGCCACTCGCTCGAAGAACTCTGGCTCAACATCCGCTACGGCAACTGGTCGCGCATCAGCTCCGCTATCCGTAATCGCCTCCGAATCTGGATGGGCAAGAGCAAGTGGGACTGATTTGAACGAAGAATCTTTAACAAGAAATTCTTCGCATGCGCTCATCAGCTTCACAATCTCCGCACGGCTATTTCTCATTTTTCCTTTCTCATTTCTCATTTTCCCTATGTTACCTCTATCATCAAAAATATACGTTGCAGGCCACCGCGGATTGGTGGGCTCTGCCATCTGGAACAACCTGCTCGAACGCGGCTACACGAATCTCGTAGGTCGCACGCATAAAGAACTCGACCTGCTCGACCCCTGTGACGTAAAAGCTTTCTTCGACGAAGAAAAACCTGATGCCGTTGTGCTGGCAGCAGCACGCGTGGGCGGCATCATGGCGAATTCAACCTATCGCGCCGACTTTATCTACGAAAACCTGCAGATTCAGCAAAACGTCATTGGCGAGAGTTTTCGCCACGGTGTGAAGAAACTCCTCTTCCTCGGCTCTACCTGCATCTATCCACGCGAGGCGCCTCAGCCCATGCCCGAAGATTGCCTGCTCACTTCGCCACTTGAATACACCAACGAACCTTATGCCATCGCCAAGATAGCCGGGCTTAAGATGTGCGAAAGTTTCAACCTCCAGTATGGCACAAACTACATCGCCGTAATGCCTACGAATCTCTACGGACCCAACGATAACTTTCACCTTGAACGCAGCCACGTGTTGCCCGCAATGATTCGCAAAATCCACTTGGCACACTTGTTGCAGCAGGGCGATTGGGAAGGCGTTCGTCGCGACCTCAACTGCCGCCCCGTAGAAGGAGTGGACGGCAGTGCTGCCCAGGCCGACGTGCTCGTTTTGCTCAGTCGCTACGGCATTGCTCCCGGCGTCGTTACGCTTTGGGGTACGGGCTCGCCCTATCGCGAATTCCTTTGGAGCGAAGATATGGCAGACGCCAGCGTTTATGCTTTGCTCAACATCGACTTTAAGGACACCTATCCCGCAGGTTCGAAGGAAGTGCGCAACTGTCACATCAATGTCGGAACAGGGATTGAAACGACCATCCGCGATTGCGCTGAAACCATTGCTAAAGCCATTGGTTTCAACGGCGAAATTCGTTGGGACAGTACGAAGCCCGATGGCACACCTCGCAAGCTCACCGACCCGTCAAAGCTCCATGCGCTCGGATGGCGCCACAAAGTGGAACTCCCCGACGGCATCGCGCGCCTTTATCGCTGGTATGTTGAAAATATGTAATTGTGAGGTTGTGAGGTTATGAGGTTTTAAGGTTGTGAGGTTTAAGGCTATGCAGCATTTAAGAGTACAGAGCACAGAGTACAGAGTACAACTGCCGTGCGGAATGCACGGCCAGCGTGCAAGTCTAACCTCACTCGTTTATTCGCTTAGGTTTATCAGCTTCGCAGTCCCCGCATGGCTATTTCTCCTTTCTCCTTTACTCGCTTACGCTCATCAGCTACGCAGTCTCCTTTCTGTTCGCTCGTTTACTAACAAATAAACACAATGTTGAAAAATATTAGAAGAGCCATTGCCATCGTAGTGTTGCTACTGCTCACGCTGCTGTTCCTCGACTTTACAGGAACTTTGCACGCAGGCTTAGGATGGTTGGCAAAGATTCAGTTTGTGCCGGCAATATTGGCAGGCGCATTTGTGACCGTCATATTCTGGTTGCTGATGACGGCATTTTTCGGACGTATCTACTGTTCAATAGCTTGTCCGCTGGGCTTATTGCAAGATGCAATTGCCTGGTTTGGCAAGAAGTCAAAGAAAAACCGCTACTCCTTCAGCCCCAATCGTAAGGCGTTGAGAATAGCGGTGTGCGTGGTTTTCATTGGTGCGCTGATAGTTTCGTTCTTCCAGCCCATCATCGGTTTTGTGGCAAATCTGCTCGAACCCTATAGCGCCTTCGGCCGCATTGCCACCAACTTGTTCTCACCCCTTTGGCGTTGGGGCAACAATGCGTTGGCTTTCTTTGCTGAGCGCGCCAATAGCTATGCGTTCTACGAAACGGACGTATGGCTCAAGTGCGGCTGGAGCCTTGGAGTGGCTGCAATAACCTTCATCATTGTAGCCGTGCTTGCATGGCGAGGCGGTCGCACCTACTGCAACACCATTTGCCCCGTAGGCACGCTCCTCGGATTTGCATCGCGCCGCGCCATAGTGAAAGTTATTATCGACGAAAGCAAATGTAGCGGTTGCGGACTTTGCGAGAAAAACTGCAAGTCGGCATGCATCAACAGCAAGCAGCGCACGATTGACTACAGTCGTTGCGTAGTGTGTATGGACTGCATTGGTAAGTGCAAACGCGGTGCTATTAAATATGGAGTAGCTCCTAAGAAGGTGAAAATAGCCGTTGGAGACACGGAGTCAAAGTGCGATGCACCTGCTTCGACCTCGCGCCGCGCCTTCCTTACAGGCGCAGTAGCCATGGCTGCAACAAGCACAATCCAGGCGCAGAAAAAGAAAGTGGACGGCGGACTCGCCGTGATTAAGGATAAGGTTGTGCCCGAACGCGCAACTCCGATACTTCCTCCCGGTGCGGTCAATGCCCGCAGTTTTGCACACAAGTGTACCGCCTGCCAACTTTGCGTTTCGGCATGTCCCAACAACGTATTGCGCCCGTCGAGCGACCTTGACCGCTTCATGCAACCCGAAGCGAGCTACGAACGCGGATATTGTCGCCCCGAATGTACGAATTGTTCCAACGTATGTCCTAACGGCGCGTTGCTCCCCTTGACGCGTGAGGAAAAATCGTCAACGCAAATCGGTCGTGCCGTATGGATTAAGCAAAATTGCCTCGCAGCATCGAAAAATGAGCGTTGCGATAATTGCGCCCGCCATTGTCCCACGGGAGCCATTCAGATGGTAACTCCCGACGAGGGTGACAAAAAGGGTCGCCGCATCCCGGTTATCGACGTTGAGCGTTGCATTGGTTGTGGCGCATGCGAAAATCTGTGTCCTGCGCGCCCATTCAGCGGCATCGTTGTTGAAGGTGTGGATACACAAAAATTAATGTAAAATCATGGACAGACGCGAATTTCTCAAAATAGTAGGCATCACATCGGCAGCAACGACAGCTTCGATGTGCGGATGTACGCCTAAAAACGGAGCGGAGCAAACCAGCAAAGAATTGGGCGAAGTGCCGACCAACCAAATGACGTACCGCAGTTTTCCCGGATTGGGCAACGATAAAGTTTCGCTGCTCGGCTACGGATGTATGCGCTGGCCTACGCTGCGCAACCCCAATGGCGACGGCAACGTAATCGATCAAGACGCCGTCAACGAACTCGTGGACTACGCCATTGCCCACGGTGTGAACTACTTCGACACATCGCCCGTTTACGTTCAGGGGTTGCTGTAAGACCAAGTAAAAACTCTGGTTCAAAATAGTTGATAATATCTTGATATGTTTTTGCAGTTGCGTGATGACATTCATCTATTATGATGTAATCAAACTCACTCTTTGAGAATAGTTCAAGTG
>JAFOWI010000187.1 GCA_017425985.1 Bacteroidaceae bacterium
GCCAAAAAAAGGGAGAAACCGCGTGGTTCCTCCCTTGTAGTACAAAGTTACAACAAAATTTGACGAAATCCAAATTTGTTAATAGATGTTAATTTAACATGCGTTAACAATTTGTCGGTTATTTTGCAATCTATGCTTGACGAAAATACTCGTTTCTTGCACCGCTGACATAAGCGCCCAAAACGAAAAATCCGTCTTGCATTGATGCCCGATTCGCACTGTGTTATCTTTGCACCAAGCTGCGTGTGCAGCAATTTTTTTACTTAATCTTGGTCCAGTAGAGCGTAGTGCCGATGCCGAAAATCGTACCACGGAGCTTGAGTTTCTTAGGCGACTCGAAGGTGGCAGTAACATTGACACGAATGCCCTTTGAGGGGTCGTAAATCTTGGCATCGCCCCACTCCTTATCTTCCTTGAGGTACTTCAAACCGCGCACGATGACCACCTTGTCGATATCCACATTGCGAAGGCTCTTGTCGGGGTTTTTCACGTCCTTACGCTTCTTGCCGTTCGCGTCGAGTGGCTGCTCCACCCAAAACATCTGCGCTGTGTAGGTGCCATCCTTTTCCTTAGTGACGCGCACCTTGCTCTTCTTGCCGCCGCGGTCTGTGAGATACTCGCCAACGATGTTGTCGGCATTGTCGTTGAGGCTTGCCTGCGCAAACGAAGGCATTACGAATGCCACGGCAAGCACGAGAATTGCTAAAATCTGCTTCATAAATCAATTTTTAAATGAATTTCGGGCGCAAAATTACGCCCAAGTTGCACATTTTGCAAAATTTTGTGCAAAATAATTGCACATTTTTACACAGTTTGTGCAAATTTTGACAATCAGCCGTGACATAAGTAGGGCAAAACGCTCGCCTATCGACGCCACAACCAGCCTGCACGGAAGTACGCACGCCGCCCACCACCACAAACAAAAACTGCTCAGCCAAAGCCTGAACAGGCTACTGACTGAGCAGATATATCTTGGAACTAAACGGGCAGTCGGCGCACGCTTACTTCACTACGACCTTACGACCATTGATAATGTTCACACCACGTTGGGGCGCACTGAGCTGCTGTCCCTGCAAATTGAAAATACCTGTAGCCTTGGCAGCAGTATCGGCTTCGATGGCGCCAATACCGGTAACCATACCGGGCAAATCAATGGTGATGACATCGGCAGCAGCGCCGTCGGCCATCAGCAACCAGCTGCTATGAGCCGGAAGCGTAGCAGTAGTTACCCCTACCTTGGTGAAAACTCCCTTGTCGCCTGCAATACTGAAGACGTAAGCCCCCTCGGCATCAACAATCGTGCTTGCCACAGCGGGTTGAAGCGCATTCGTAGCACATTCGTAGCCCGTCTCTGAAATGACAAACTCAACAATCGACAGAGGTTCGGCGCTGAGCAGCAAACCCGTTTGAGCCGCAACGGCTGTACCCGACGTCAATGCGCGCAAGTTCAACTCACCGGCTTCGGCAGCCTCAACGGCGTAAGCCACGCAGCCTTCGGGAATCGTTACAGCCACGGGCGCTGAGAATGTTGTCCAGCCCGCTTCGCCTACCGCCACCGGAAGCGTCAGCACCATGCGCGGACTGAAGTCGTAGAGCTTGCTCTTGGAAGCGAGTGACAGACTTCCGACCGTGTTGGCTGTAGCAACGTTGGAATACATGCGGAGGTAGTCGGCATCAGCGCTGACAATGTTGCAATAATCCATCGTTCCGGCAGCACTGGGCACAATGCTGATGGCAGCACCGGGCGCTCCGGCTTCAGCCAAAACAGCACCATTGAGGAACAAACCGCAGTCGTAAGCCATGAGGGCTTCGTCGGCATAGTAGAAAATCGAATTTACGTCGGCCTCTTTCGTACCAAAGGTTTGGAGCGTCGCAGCATCGGCTGAGAGATAGCGCTTGAGCGAAGAACCGGAGAAAGTGTAGAAACGTCCGGATACAGGCACTTTCTTCACAACAATCTCCTTAGCCTCGTGCTTGAGCGTCATCGTACCCTCGGGAGCTGCTGCAGATTCCACAACGAAGCCCTCGGGCGCAAATTCGGCTGCCGAAGGATAAGCCTCGCCTGCTGTGAGCGCAAAGACCTTTGTGCCCACCGTCAGTCCGCGGTAATAATATTTATAGGTAAGCTCGCCCTGCTCGCCTTCCTTCAAGTTGTTGTCGGCGTCAGCCTCGACTGCCCAGAAAGAAGCACCGTTGCCTGTGCCGTGAGCAAAGAGGCGTGCCTTGGTGGCGTTGTTCACGTTGTTATTAATGGCGTTGCCCGACGTGGCGTTGTAACAAATGGCCACGTAGCCGGGCGACGTTGATGTATCGAACGCCCAAGCCGTCTTAGCATCGCTGAGTTCTACGGCTGTGCCGCTGTTGCCGTTGGCTGCGTAGAGGTACTTGCCGCTCACATTGCTTCGGATGTAGAAGAGACCCTCGGTTTCGGCTGCTTCGAGCGTCCATTCCGTGCAGACACTGCCCTGAGCGTTGAGCACGCCGCCGTTGTCCGCCAGACACTGCCCGCGGTCAGCACTCTTGTTGGTGAACGTCACCACGCGGCCGTCCGACAGCGCCGATGCAGGCGCCTTGCGGGGCACGTAGTTGTCCATCCAGTGGCGCGCATAGATATATTCGCCAAGGTCGAGCATACGTGTGTCCACCGTCATGCGGCGCACGAAGCTCTTCCAGCTCTTCTGCTCCTGCTCGGTCCAACCCGATTCGGCAATACACATCAGTCGGGGCAACGCCAGGTATTCAAGATACTCGTTGCTGCTGACATGCTCAGCCCAGAACGTAGCCTGCACGCCGATATAGTGCTTGGCAGCCTCAGCCGAAACGTTGGCAGGCACAGGTACGTAGTTGTAAGTCGCCGCAACGTTGTCGCCACCACCACCGGCAGCGGTGGGTTCGCCATAATCGTTGCTCTGACGGCGGTTGATGTAGTAGCAACCTGACCCCCACTCCGTGATAATCGCATCCAAGCCTAACGAAGCCGCCTTGGCAGCACCGCTCTGACAGGGATTCCAGCACATAATCGTAGCGCCCGACTGCTTCATCAGTTCAAGGTCGGCACCGGCATCGGTGACGCTTTCATTCCAGCAGAAAATCTTCTTGCCGAGCGTAGCAAGGTGCTCATTGATTTCGCGGATGAACTCCGTCTGGAGTGCGCGGAAGCTGCTCTTGCCGAGTTGCGCCAACTTAGCCTGACACTGCGCGTTGGTCTCCCACTGCGACGTGGGGCACTCGTCGCCACCGATGTGGAAATAAGGATAAGGGAAGATGGTGCAAAGTTCGGTAATGATGTTCTTGGCAAACTGAACAGCGGCAGGATTTGCCACATTCAAGACGTCGGCACTCACACCGCCGTTAATCCATACTTCGGGCGCATAGCTGGGATGACAACTGAACTCCGGATAAGCGGCAAGGGCTGCCACGAAGTGTCCGGGCATATCTACTTCAGGGAGCACGTCGATATGGCGCTCGGCAGCGTAGCGCACTACGTCCTTCATCTCTTCCTGTGTGTAGAAGAAGGGACCGTACTTACGATTGGTCTGAGCGCCTTCGCCGGTCCAATATACCTGGCCATTCTCTTCCACACGCGTGATGGGCGTATCGTAGCTGCTGCGGCGTTCGGCTCCAACCGTCGTGAGCAGAGGATATTGCTTGATTTCAGCACGCCAACCCTGGTCGTCGGTAAGGTGCCAGTGGAAGACGTTCATCTTGTAGATAGCCATGAGGTCGAGCATCTTCTTCACCTGTTCGATGGTGAAGAAGTGGCGGCTCACGTCGAGCATAAAGCCGCGGTAGGCAAAGCGAGGTTCGTCCTCGATGCGCACAACGGGGAGGGCATACTTTTCGCACGCAGCATCCGCCTTGCCCAGAACTACATTGGAGGGCAACAAGCGCAGGAGCGTCTGGAGCGCATAGTAAGCACCGTCCGAAGTCGAGGCCTCAATCCTGACGCCCGCTTCGCTCACTTCGAGCACGTAGCCCTCGGGAGCAAGCGACTGGTTCTCCGAGATGACGATGTCAGCAGCGCCCGTCGTAGCCTGGCAGTCAACACCAGTGGCACTGCTCAGCGTGGTTATGAAGCGCACTGCGTCGGCAAGGATTTGCTGATGAGTTTCCGTCTCAACGAAGTTTTCAACATTTATCGAGAGCTGCGACTGCAACGCAAATTCGCCATCACCAACGACTGCCGACTTGGGGGCAGGAATCAGGCTGAGCGACCTATGTGGCTCAACCGTCCACTCATCGACGGCATAGATTTTCAATCTGCGCGACCCGTTAGGCGTCGTCGTGCCTGCCCAAGTAGTAGGATTGGCACCGTTGGCTGTCATATCGACAGCCTGGCCGTTGGCATTAAGGATGGTAACGAAGCCGTCGGCTCCGAAGTGGATGGCATTCGTTTGCTCCGTCTGAGCCATGCCAACCGCGCTACCATTGCTTCCGCCAAGGTTCATAATGGCTCCAGTGCCCACATTCTTGATGAGCCACTCGCTTCCGCGAGCCTGGAGCGTCCATACAAACGAAGATGTTGACTCGCCCTTCGCAACGAAGTTTGACGAACCCTTCACCTGACCGCCGTTATCGTATAGATAGCACTCGATATTGGCCTGGTCGATGCCGGAAATAATGTAATAAGCGTCGGCCTTAACCGCGGAACGCTGCTGCGCACCCTTGACAACCGACATGTGTTCGGAAACAAAAACCTCAGCCTTCGTGACCAAAGGCAGCGCTAACAATAGCGACAGGAGTAGAAAAAATTTACGCATAACTATGAAATTTTAAAATAATTTCGGATTTCGATACTTATAATCCGGAGTTCGATATGTACAATTCAGACTTCGGTACTAAAAACTCGGACTTCAATACCTACAGTTCAGGCTTCGATATTTACAGCACAGGCTTCGGCATTTACAGCACAGGCTTCGGCATTTACAGCTCGCGCACAAAACGCACCCAGGTATGCTCACCGACAGCGCGCGTACGCTTTTGCAAAGTTACGGGTTTTCGCACGAACAACACAATATTTATACACAATTTTCATACTGGCAAACAGTTTTCCAACCTACCAACAAAGACCGCTGCGCTATAAGAAAATGCGCCAAACGCTCCGCAACGTTCCCCTATCGAATGTACCAAAAAATGAAATTCGGCAGCCCGTACGGCCACTTTTTTCGTTAAAAAATCTTGAAATCTCAACTTTTTTTCCTCGCTTTGCCTTGCCGAACAAATTAAATTGTAATTTTGCCCTGACAAATCGGGCATTCCGAACCACTGCGCACGAACAACATCAATGTTATTACGGACAACATCAATGTTTTTTCAAAAATACGCAGTGTGCGCGTCGCGGATGTCGCATCTCTCAACACGAACAACTTAATTTAACTATATTATGGCAAAGAAATTTATCACATGTGATGGCAACCAGGCTGCTGCGCATATCTCTTATATGTTCAGCGAAGTTGCTGCCATCTATCCCATCACTCCGTCTTCAACCATGGCGGAATACGTTGACGAATGGGCTGCTCAGGGTCGCAAGAATATCTTTGGTGAAACTGTGCTCGTTCAGGAAATGCAGTCAGAAGGCGGTGCTGCAGGTGCTGTTCACGGTTCGCTTCAGGCTGGTGCTTTGACTACTACGTACACGGCTTCACAGGGTTTGCTCCTGATGATTCCCAATATGTATAAGATTGCGGGCGAATTGTTGCCCTGCGTGTTCCACGTTTCAGCGCGCACACTCGCTTCGCACTCGCTCTGTATCTTTGGCGACCATCAGGACGTCATGTCAACACGCCAGACAGGTTTCGCGATGTTGGCAGAAGGTTCGGTGCAGGAAGTAATGGACCTCGCAGGCGTTGCTCACTTGGCATCTATCAAGAGTCGTGTGCCCTTCGTGAACTTCTTCGACGGTTTCCGCACATCACACGAAATCCAGAAGATTGAACTCCTCGAAAACGAAGACCTCGCTCCCCTCGTTGACCAAGAAGCGTTGGCAGAATTCCGCAACCGTGCCCTTACTCCCGAAAAACCCGTGGCACGCGGTATGGCGGAAAATCCCGACACCTTCTTCGCACACCGCGAAAGCTGCAACCCCTACTACGACGCTGTGCCCGAAGTAGTGGAAGAATACATGCAGAAAATCAGCGAAATCACCGGCCGTAAGTACAGCCTCTTCAACTACTACGGTGCTGAAGATGCTGACCGCGTGATTATCCTTATGGGTTCGGCTACCGAAGCTGCGCGCGAAGCTATCGACTATCTCATGGCGAAGGGTGAAAAGGTAGGTTTGGTGAGTGTTCACCTCTACCGTCCGTTCTCTGTAAAGCACTTCCTCGGCGCCATCCCCGCTACTTGTAAGCGCATCGCTGTGCTCGACCGCACAAAGGAACCCGGTGCAAATGGCGAACCCCTCTATCTCGACGTGAAGGAAGCATTCTACGGCAAAGCCGACGCTCCCGTCATCGTAGGTGGTCGTTACGGTCTAGGTTCTAACGACACTACTCCCGCACAAATCCTCAGCGTTTACGAAAACCTCCAACTCCCCGAACCCAAGAACCACTTTACAATTGGTATCGTGGACGACGTTACCTTCACTTCGCTTCCCAAGAAGGAAGAAATCGCAATGGGTGGCGACGGCATGTTCCAGGCGAAGTTCTACGGCCTCGGTGCTGACGGTACGGTAGGTGCTAACAAGAACTCAGTAAAGATTATCGGTGACAACACCGACAAGCGCTGTCAGGCATACTTCTCTTACGACTCTAAGAAGTCGGGCGGTTTCACATGTTCACACCTCCGCTTCGGAGATGCGCCCATCCGCTCTACTTACCTTGTAAATACGCCCAACTTCGTGGCTTGCCACGTTCAGGCTTACTTGCGCATGTACGACGTGCTCCGCGGTATTCAGCAGGGCGGTACCTTCTTGCTCAACACCATCTGGGAAGGCGACGAATTGGTTGCCAACTTGCCCAACAATGTGAAGAAGGTGCTTGCTGAAAAGCAGGTGAAGGTGTTCTACATCAACGCTACGAAAATTGCGCAGGAAATCGGTCTTGGCAATCGCACCAATACCATCCTTCAGTCGGCATTCTTCCGCATCACAGGTGTGATTCCCGTAGAATTGGCGGTAGAGCAGATGAAGAAGTTCATCGTGAAGTCATACGGCAAGAAGGGTCAGGACATTATCGACAAGAACTATGCAGCCGTTGACCGCGGTGGTGAATACAAGGAGTTGGTTGTTGACGCCGCATGGGCAAATCTTCCCGCTGACGCAGCCGTTGCAAACAACGATCCCGAATTTATCAACAACGTAGTGCGCCCCATCAACGCACAGAACGGCGACTTGCTCCCCGTATCCGCATTCAAGGGTTACGAAGACGGCACTTGGCCCCAGGGCACTTCGGCTTACGAAAAGCGCGGTGTAAGTGCGTTCGTTCCTACATGGGAAGCCGACAACTGTATCCAGTGTAACAAGTGTGCTTACGTATGTCCTCACGCTTGCATCCGTCCCTTCGTGATGAACGACGAAGAAGCTGCAGGCTTCAACGCTCCTACGCTCGAAATCAAGGCACCTGCTGCCATCAAGGGCATGAAGTTCCGCATGCAGGTAGGCGTTATGGACTGCTTGGGTTGCGGTAACTGTGTGGACGTTTGTCCCGGTTCGCCCAAGACGGGTCCCGCCCTCAAGTTGGTGCCCCTCCAGCAGGAATTGGACGAAGCTGCCAACTGGGATTACTGCGTGAAGAACGTGAAGAGCAAGCAGGAACTCCTCGACATCAAGAGCAACGTCCGTGTAAGCCAGTTCGCTACACCTCTCTTCCAGTTCTCTGGCGCATGCTCAGGTTGTGGTGAAACACCCTACGTGAAGCTCGTTTCTCAACTCTTTGGCGACCGCCAGATGGTGGCTAACGCTACGGGCTGTTCATCAATCTATTCAGGTTCAATCCCCTCAACTCCTTATACAACCAACGAAAAGGGTCAGGGTCCTGCGTGGGCAAACTCACTCTTCGAAGACTTCTGCGAATTTGGTCTCGGTATGACACTCGCCAACAAGAAGATGCGCCTCCGCCTCGAAGAACTCTTGAAGAAGGTGGCGATGTGCGACTGCTCTTGCGACGAAATGAAGTCGCTCGCACAGCAGTGGATTGACAATAAGGAAGACGCGGATAAGACTAAGGCTATTGCCGAACAGATGAAGCCCCTTATCGCTGCTGGCGTTGCTGCGGGTCACGATATGGCAAAGCAGCTCGATGAACTCTCTCACTACCTCGTGAAGCGCAGCCAGTGGATTATCGGTGGTGACGGTGCTTCTTACGACATCGGTTACGGCGGTCTCGACCACGTGATTGCTTCGGGCGAAGACGTAAACATCCTCGTACTCGACACAGAAGTTTACTCTAACACCGGTGGTCAGTCGTCTAAGGCAACACCCCTCGGTGCGATTGCGAAGTTCGCCGCTTCAGGTAAGCGCATCCGCAAGAAGGACCTCGGTATGATTGCTACAACTTACGGCTACGTATATGTCGCACAGATCGCAATGGGTGCCGACCAGGCACAGTGTCTCAAGGCGCTCCGCGAAGCCGAAGCATATCCCGGACCTTCATTGGTAATCGCTTACGCTCCCTGTATCAATCACGGCCTCAAGAAGGGCATGGGCAAGGCACAGGCAGAAGAAGCTGCAGCCGTAGAATGCGGTTACTGGCACCTCTGGCGCTACAATCCCGCACTCGAAGCCGAAGGCAAGAACCCCTTCCAGCTCGACTCTAAGGAACCCCAGTGGGACAAGTTCCAGGATTACCTCAAGGGCGAAGTACGCTTCCTCTCAGTAATGAAGCAATATCCCGACGAAGCCGAAGAACTCTTCGCCGCATGTCAGGAAATGGCCAAGAAGCGCTACCAGAGTTACGTGCGCATGACCAAGATGGATTGGTCGGAATAAACCAATATTGAGAAAAAGTGGGTGTCGCTCAGAATGAAGTGACACCCACTTTTTTGGAAAGAGACAACAATATAGGGGTTACTCCCCCAATCCTCACCTCAACCTACACAATACTTATAGGGCAAACACACCGACGGGCGAACCACAAATGGTCCGCCCGTCGTTTGTGTATTCATGCGCTTACTTCACCAATACCTTTTTACCATTGATGATGTAGAGGCCCTTAGTGGGTGCGCTCTGCAACTTGCGGCCGTAGAGGTCGTAGATTGCGCCCTGAACGCTTGTTTCAGTCTGAACGCCATCAATGCCCGTAGAACCGTTGAAGTCGAAGCGGAGCGAGAGCTGCATGCCGCCGATTGAAGTATCGACTTCTTCATCGCTGATGCCCAACTTATCCTTGCTCAGGAGCAAGTAAGCCTTATTGGCATTGTTGAGGAACTGTCCGTCCGTGAGCTTAGCAAGGTACATACCTACGTTGCCATCCACAGATGAAAGCACGAATGCCGTTTTGTTCGAAGGTACGTCGATGTATTCGGCTGTAGCGCTACCCGAGAAGAGGTTGTCAGCGATTTCAGAAACTTCCTTCTCCGTACAAACAAAAGTATAAGTTCCTGTAGAAGCCTTTACCAATACGCCTGTATTTGCGGGGAGCACGCCGCCTTCAACGAGGTCCATCTTCAGACGGTCGCCATCAATTTCTCTTGCTGTATAAACTTCCACACCTTCAGGTATTTCAGCGGCGCAGTCCAAATAGAGCGTTGCATAACCTGCATTTGATACGGCCAAATCATAGAATTCTACAATGTTTGTAAATTCACTCCAACCCTCAGTTGCTGCATACGTTTCCTGAGCGCCATAAGGTACGTAAAGTGTACAGTTTGTTTTATCGATTCCTTCAAATACACCGCTTTCATCAATTTCAAATAATTTATCAGCCGATATATATGAAGTGATGGATGTCAAACCCGAGCAACCTTCGAAAGCATAATTCCCAATGATGGGCACACTGTTAGGAATCTCCACGGAAGTCAAACTGGAGCAATAAGCGAAAGCCGCACCCCCAATACTGGTCACACTGTTAGGAATCTCCACGGAAGTCAAACTGTAGCATTCACGGAAAGCATCAGACCCTATGCTGGTCACACTGTTAGGAATCACCACGGAAGTCAAACCGTAGCACCAAGAGAAAGCGTAATCTGAAATCAGCAACGTACCTTCCTTAATCTTAATAGATGTATTAGAAGGCATCGTTCCTTTGTAACCCAGTAAGTAAGTATCCAAATAAACAACTCCATCAGGTTGGTTATTATACCATGCAGTACCACTGAAAGCAGAAAGCCCAATGCTGGTCACACTGTTTGGAATCTCCACGGAAGTCAAACTGGAGCATTCATAGAAAGCATACTCCCCAATGCTGGTCACACTGTTAGGAATCTCCACGGAAGTCAAACTGGAGCACCAAGAGAAAGCAGAAAACCCAATGCTGGTCACACTATTAGGGATGGTCGTATTGCTACATCCTACAATCAAGGTATTTGTTTGGGTTTCTATAATCGCATTACAATTGTTTCTTGAATCATATGTTGGGTTGTCTTCAGCAACTGCAATGGAAGTCAAACTGGAGCAATCTTCGAAAGCATAATTCCCAATGAAGGTCACACTGTTTCCAATCTCCACGGAAGTCAAACTGGAGCAGTCTTTGAAAGCAGAAGACCCAATGCCGGTCACACTGTTAGGAATCTCCACGGAAGTCAAACTGGAGCAACCCCAGAAAGCCTTATCCCAAATGGTGGTCACACTGTTTGGAATCACCACGGAAGTCAAACTGGAGCATTCATAGAAAGCACCATACCCAATGCTGGTCACACTGTTAGGAATTATGGTAGATTGACAACCATGAACTAATGTATTACTTGATGTTTCGATAATAGCATTGCAACCCTGTCGAGAATCGTAAACTGTATTTTCTTCATCTACAATAATACTTTCCAAAGCGTTACAAGCACTGAAAGCAGATTCCCCAATGCTGGTCACATTATTTCCAATCACCACGGAAGTCAAACGGGTGCAACGATAGAAAGCAGTAACCCCGATGCTGGTCACACTATTAGGAATCACCACGGAAGTCAAACTGATGCAATGATCGAAAGCACTACTCCCAATGCTGGTTACACTGTTAGGAATCTCCACGGAAGTCAAACTGATGCAATCAGAGAAAGTAAAATCCCCAATGTTGGTCACACTGTTAGGAATCACCACAGAAGTCAAACCGGAGCATCGCCAGAAAGCACCATACCTAATGTTGGTCACATTGTAGGTGCTACGCCTATAGGTTACAGATTCGGGAATGGTGACTGCACC
>JAFOWI010000016.1 GCA_017425985.1 Bacteroidaceae bacterium
CGGTAGTTCACCAGATAACCCTCGCCCACGGCATCTTCCAGTTCGTAGGCAAAGTTGGGCACACCCTGCTCCATCTCAAAGATGTCGTACGTGGACTTGTCCACCTCGTTGCGCGGAGTGGCGGTAAGTCCCACGAGCAGCGCGTCGAAGTAATTGAACACAGCGCCATACTTGCCAAAGATGCTGCGATGTGCCTCGTCTATGATGATGAGGTCAAAGCGACCCACGGAGAAGAGTTTCGCGTCCGTGTCGATATAGTTGATGATGGTTTGATACGTAGAGAAGGTGATGCGCGCCTGCATGTCCTTGTCGCCACCGTTTTCGCTCAGCACGCAGGTGGTGGCGTTGGGCAGTAGTTTCACAAAGTTCTTGTGCGCCTGATTCACCAGACTGATGCGGTCTGCCAGGAAGAGCACGTTCTTCACCCACCCGTTGCGCATCAGCACGTCCACCATGGAGATAGACACGCGCGTCTTGCCCGTACCCGTAGCCATCACCAGCAGGGCGCGGCGGTGCTTCTTGTTCAGGTGTTCGCACACGGCCTTGATGGCCATCTTCTGATAGGCGCGGTCCGTGATGTGGTCCTTCACGCTGAAGTCGCTGATGTCGCGGCGTTCGCGCTGCTGTATCATCCACTCCAGGTCGGCAGCCGTATGAAAACTGTACAGTCTGCGCGGTGGATACCCCAGGCCGTCTATGATGTAGGTCTCAAAACCATTCGTATAATATATCACTGGGCGCACACCATACTGACGCTCCAGACAGTCAGCATAGAGTTCTGCCTGATGCTTGCCCTTGAGCGGACTCACGGAACTGCGCTTTGCCTCCACCACCGCCAAGGGTTTGCCATTGCCACCAAAGAGCACATAGTCGGCAAAGCCCTCGCCCCCAGCATTGGGCATGCCTTGCACCTTCACCTCGATGCACGCTCGGAGGGGTTGGATGCTGCCCTCCACCTCGAGCACCTGCCAACCGGCTTCCTTCAGCATCAGGTCGATATACATGCGGCGCGTTTCGGCCTCGCTCAGGTCGGTGGGCAACTGCTGCACGGGCGTTGGCGATTCGAGTGCTTCCTTGTTGGCAGCCTGTACCATGGCATCGTCCTCGCTCACCTTCACCAGCGTGGGCACCAGCACAGGGCGTTGCACAGCATTGGGCACTAGATTACCGTCAAAGGGCTTCACCTCGTTCACAACCTGCAACTTCAGGAGCACAGCCCCCACCAGATTGTACAGGTTGAGCAGCGCGAAGAACGATTCTCGGCGTGTCACCTTCACGGCATGCGCAGCATTGTTGCCCACCTTACGGATGTAGTGTGCCGCCATCATCACGCGCTCATCGCCGATGAACGTGCGAAACTCCTCGCGGTTGAGCATCTCCACCAGCGTAGTGCGCTCGCCCAGGGCTATGTTCTTCATCTGATAGAGTGCCCTCACCAGGTACTCCATCGCCCTTCTGGCGTTGAAGGCCGATGTCTCCGGGTCGCTCACCTGGTTCTCCTCCGCCGCAGCGCAGTAGCGGTGAAGGTCCGTAAGCCCCAAGGATTGTATGTAGTCAAAGTTGCGCATAAGTGTTGTTGTTAATGTTAATGTTTGGCGCCGGAGGATAATGTTTGACGCCTGTGGATAATGTTGGGCGCTTGTGGATAATGTTGGGCGCTTTGAAATAAGGTCTCTAAGGTCCTTAAAGTCTCTAAAGTCTCTAAGGTCGCGCCCTGTGCAGCGTGAATCCTCGCTTGAAAGCCAATGTTAATCCTCGCTTGAATTTCAGAATAACTCCTCACTATTTCCGAATCATGCCGCCTTACTTAAATTTCAATATTAGTTCTCGTCCCGCAGCGCCGACCTTAGAGACCTTAAAGACCTTAGAGACTTTAGAGACCTTATAATTCTGGCGCAGACTTTAGAGACCTTATTTTCAGGCGCAGACCTTATCATCCAGCGCAATACGCTAATACCCCCGCTTCTGCTTTCTCACCCGCATCATGCGCTCGCTGAAGCCGCCATCGTTGACAAAGTCGTCGGCCAGGCGCTGAATTTGCTTGTGCAGCAGGTAGTCGGCCTGCTTGAGCAGCACAATCGCCATGTTGGCAATCGTTTCGGGCGGACGCGTGCGCGCTATTTCCATAAAGTAGGCGCCATCGTTGTGCTCACGCCCCAGTCGTCGCATCGTTTCCAGTTCAGCGCTACCCTCTTCCCATTGCCGCAGGTGGCGTGTCTTCAGGTAGTCCTCAAAGTCCTCGTGCAACTCGTGCAGACTGGCCTTAGCCACATTCAGCAGCTTCAGTTCCGTCTTTGCCGAGGTGGTCGATGCCATGCACCCCTCCACAATGTTCTGCTTGCCCGACCGAGCCGCCTGTACCATCTGGTCCACCGTACGGTCGCCCTTTTGCAAGTACTGCTCGCAAAAGTAGAACGTCAGCTGAAAGATAGCATCCGCCTTCTGGTAGCTCAACAATTTCTTGTAATTGCCACGATTAGGAATGAGCATTTCCGGCATAATAGTAATATATTTAAGATGGTTAATTTTAAAAAAGTAAAATAATACAGATTCTTCCACAGCCCCCAGCGCCCGACCTTAGAGACCTTAGCGACCTTAGAGACTTTAGAGACCTTATTCCCAGGCGCTGACTTTAGAGACCTTATTCCCAGGCGCTCAGTCCATTCACAACCGCCAGCGACCAACGTCGCCCCTCTTTCTCAGCTGGCGCTGCCTGTCGCCAACGGTGCGTTTATACTTACGTTCGAAGAGCTTGAAGAGACCCGAGTAGTCGCTATAGCCACAGCGGCGGGCTACGTCACGCATTTCCAAGTCGGTGAAGCGCAGCAGGTCGTCAGCCAGGCGCAGACGAATGGCTTCGTGCAAACTCTCATAGTCCATGCCAGTCAGCAAGAGGCAGAAGACCGAAAACTCTCTCATTTCCACTCCCAACTTATTTCTGAGAGTATTCACCGTATAGTGCTCGCTCAGGCAAACTATCTGCAGGAAGCGGTCCATCAGATGAATACCCGTGGGAGACGTATTGCGCTCCACGGGGCGGTAAAGCGCTTGCCCCGTAACGGTGTCAAAATAGCGCTCAGCGGAGTAGGGCGAAACGTAAAGTTCGTCCAACGAGAATTGGGGTGTAAAACC
>JAFOWI010000188.1 GCA_017425985.1 Bacteroidaceae bacterium
GGATGTTCATGGAAAACGAATCCGCTGTATGAATTTGATGAAAACGTAACGGTGAATGCTACACTTCATAGTTATGAAAATGGTGTCTGCACGGTGTGCGGCGAAGAAGATACTACGGGTATTGACGATATTACGAGCAATGTTCATCAGCAAAGTGAGATATTCGACCTCCATGGTCGCCGCGTGAACAATCCCGGCAAGGGCTTGTACATCGTGAATGGCAAGAAGGTAATGATAAAGTAGCGTACTATTACTCGTATGAAAAAAAGAATATCAAACGCCTAATGCGACTGCCGTTTCTATTGCAACCGAAGGCATGCTCGCAACAAGTGGTAGTGAACACATCCCTGTGAATCCTAATCCCGATATCCCCGCAGCCAATGAACGCGGCTTTGCATCGCATGGCGATTACTGGGGAAATAGCGATTATTGGAATTAATGCAGATTTCGCAGCATTAATATAGAAGCAACCATAAAAAAAGAAACCAAACTCATGCTATGATGTGCGTGAGTTTGGTTTTATTTTTATGATTGCTGTTCGGTTTTAATTAACCCGATTAATTCCGGATAGCGATTTGCACATTGCCATATTATTTTCCGAGCGGAATGGCAGTATAGTCAACTGACGATGTAAATTTCAAGCTCGCTTATATTTACAATAATTGCTATCTAATAAAAATTTAAACAAGGTCAAAAAAAATCCATAGCTACAATCCTATGAACATAGATAGAATTATAGCTATGAATTAAAAGATTCTATTTATTAAGTTCTTGACTTAAATTTCATTTTTCTCACCTACGGGAAAAATAACCTTGGGCACAAACTCTTTGGCTTCTTCGGGAGTCATGGCTGCGTATGCCATTATGATAATTTCATCACCTACTTGAAACTTACGAGCAGCTGCGCCATTCAGACAGATACAACCCGAGTTGCGCGGTCCTTTGATAACATAAGTCTCTATGCGTTCGCCGTTCATATTGTTTACGACATGCACATGTTCGTTGGGTAAAAGGCCTGCTGCGTCCATCAGATTTTCATCAATGGTGATGCTACCCATGTAATGAAGATTTGCCTCAGTAACAGTAGCGCAATGTATCTTTGACTTTAAAATACTTAATATCATGGTGTAAAACTGATTTACTTATATCTAATGTTATCAATCAATCGAACAGGACGAGCACCGCAATATACTGTAATGCATCCCACAATACCCTGCGCATCGGCCCAAGAATGAACATCCAGCAACGACATATCGTCAACAATCTGGAAATACTCGACTTCGAGACCTGGGATTTCGTTAAGCTGCGCTACAACATGATTGTGCGTTTCCAATACGGAATGTTCCTTGGCATAGGCAACACTTTCGAACAAACAACGCGAAATATTTGTAGCAACCTGTCGTTCTGCAGGCGTAAGCAACGTATTTCGACTGGACATTGCCAATCCGCTCTCTTCGCGCACAATCGGACACGGACGCAAATCTACCTTGATATTCAAATCCTTGACCATCGCACGGATAACAGCTATTTGCTGAAAATCTTTTTCACCAAAATAAGCCGTATCGGGACAAACCATATAGAAAAGTTTCGACACTATCTGGCAAACACCATTAAAATGTCCGGGACGCTTAGCTCCCTCCATCACTGTATCGATGGGAGGATATGAAAAACTGCGTGTATCAGGCTCCGGATAAACTTCCTCAACTGTTGGAGCAAATACGAGGTCAGCACCGAGCGCCTGCAACATTTCGCAATCGGCATCCAATGTGCGCGGATAGTTATTCAAATCATTCTTATCATTAAACTGCGTAGGATTGACAAAAACACTCACTACGGTATAATCATTCTCAGCGACACATCTTTTTACCAACGAGCCATGCCCTTCGTGCAATGCTCCCATGGTGGGAACAAGTCCTATCGTCTTATTTTCATTGCGAACCTGAGCCAAAACAGCCTCCAGTTCGACTACTGAACTTACTACTTTCATCTATATCTTATTGTTAATCAAGTGCTACTGCACAAATCACAATTTTACGTTGAGCAAAGTTCGTTATTTATTATGAATTTAGGGCCATTTTATGTATAAAAATGCTAAAATTAGGCTGTATTTTCGTTTTAGAATGTGTTAACGCGCTGAAAATCCAATATTTTTTCGTAATTTTGCACCGCGAATGAATTTGCAAGTTTCCATCCGAACAGAAACATCCATTCGAAGTACTAAATTAGACTTAGAAATACAAAATGGCAAAGGCTAAGAAAATTTTATTCATCACCCAAGAGATTACTCCCTACGTTGCAGAAAGCGAAATGGCAAACATCGGTAGAAAGTTGCCTCAAACGATACAAGAACGTGGCATGGAAATCCGCACGTTTATGCCTTGCTGGGGCATCATCAACGCACGCCGCAATCAGTTGCACGAAGTTATCCGTCTCTCAGGGATGAATATCGTTATAGACGACACCGACCATCCGCTCATCATCAAGGTGGCAAGCATTCAGGCTGCTCGCATGCAGGTTTACTTCATCGACAACGATGACTTGTTCCACAAACGCGCAATGATGACCGACGCTGATGGCACTGAATATCCCGACAACCTTGAACGTGCAATTTTCTACGCACGCGGTGTGCTCGAAACCGTTAAGAAGCTCAGATGGGTGCCCGACGTAATCCATTGCCAAGGATGGATGGGAACAATCGCCCCCATGCTCATCAAGAAAGCATTTGCTGACGAACTTCCTTTTGTCAACACAAAGATTGTTTTCGACGCATACGAAGAAATGCCGACACTCAATCCTCCTACAAACACAAAGGAATGCCTGAATTTCAGAAACATCGACAACGCTTTCCTCGAAACATTAGGACTTGACTACACTGCGACCGACATCATGATGCGATTGGCGATTAAGTTCTCTGACGGCTTGGTCGTATCGAACGAGGAAAAGCACGCCTCACTCATTGCTTACGCTAAAGAATTAGGCATCCCCGTAGCAATACGCACAGAAGAAACTCCTTTCGAGGACACATACAACAACATGTACGACGCCATCGTCGAAGAATAACACTCATTATAAATAAATGTACCGATGTGCGTCAAGCGCATTGGCACATTCACTCTTAAAGAAACAATATTGCCGTGAAAATAAAGTTCCACCCCATTTTCGGCCTACTATTGTGTGCTACTACAGCATTCACAACAGCTTGCGACGACACAACCAACACTTTGGGCACATCAATAATGCCCGACCACGACGTCATCTCGACATCAACAGCGACATACAAAATCTCGACGAAAACACAAGTTGCCGATTCTGTCCTGGCAAACACCAGTACATGCTACCTCGGAAGCGTGGTTGACCCTGAAACAAGTGCAAAAACAACGTGCGACTTCATGGCACAATTCCACGTACACGAAAAATTCCAAATGCCCGCACGCACAAAAATGCTCCTCGACGAAAACAATGAAATCATCATTGACTCGTGCGACATTCGAATTTACTTCGACAAATACTACGGCGACTCGCTCACATCCATGAAACTCATGGTACAGGAGCTCGACACCGCCAACGTCATCGAAGAAGGACAGAGGTATTACACAAACATCGAGCCCAAAAACTATGTGAACACCGACCCCAACTCGGCATTTACGATGACTTATGCCGTAAAAGACTTCACACGCCCGGGCACGGAAACCGACGGAACAACCTACTACCGCAGCATACGCGTACCTCTGAAGAGCGACTACGGAAAATTCATGATTGACAAATACTACGAAAATCCTGAATTCTACCGCAACTCCTACACGTTTATCCACCACGTTTGCCCCGGATTCTATTTCAAAATTGCAGGAGGTGTGGGCAGCATGATTAAGACTGTCATCACGACGCTCAACGTTTACTTCCGCTACCACACAATCAACGAAGCCGGCCGCGACACCATCATCGCAGGATTCCAACGAATGGCCGCAACGGAAGAAGTCATCCAGACCACACGCGTTGAAAACAAGTTGCCCGAGGAAATGACGAATCCCAACGCGGCTTACAGCTACATCAAGTCGCCCTCAGCACTTTATACCGAACTGACACTTCCGATTGACGACATTGTTGGCGGCGAGCACTACGGCGACACGATTAACTCCGCATCATTCACCCTCAGATGCTACCCCACGGAGTCGCAAAACAAATACACACTCGCTCCACCGCCCACCGTGCTCCTGATTCGAAAGGCTGAGCAATACTCATTCTTCGAAAAACGAAAACTTACGGGCACCGACGCTTACATTACCAACTACAGCGCTCAATACAAGTCGTACACGTTCAACAACGTAAGCCAGCTCATCAAAAAGCTCAGAGACGAACGCGACCAAGGCGCAGGAATCACGCCCATCGACACTGAGGAGCAGCGCAATGCGAAATATGCAACATGGGAAGCAAGCAATCCGGATTGGAACAAGCTCGTATTGCTCCCCGTAGCTACAAAGTATTCAACCTCCGAATCGTACACCGGAACAAGCCAAACACTCACACGCATCAACAACGAACTCGGCATGTACAGTGCAAAGCTTGAAGGAGGCAAAAACAGCATTGACCTGCAAATCATCTACAGCAGATTCAATTAACCCATCAAAACAACAAGGAATTAGCATTTAGCTCGTCTGAACAAAGCCTTCAATCCCTCACCGAAGGACTACAGCAGAACTAAATACTAATTCCTTTTTAATGAACACACGTCAGACCATAACACACACACACGCACACACAACAACCGACCATGCAAGCATTCCTCTTAGCAGCAGGATTGGGCAGCCGCCTCAAACCACTGACCGACACCATGCCCAAAGCCCTCGTGCCCGTGGCGAAGCGACCCCTACTCGACCACACCATCACCAAACTTCAAGACAGCGGGGTCGATAAAATCGTCATCAACATCCACCACTTTGCACAACAAATCAAGGACTACATTGCCACACATCCATACAAAGCCGACATCAGCCTTTCCGACGAATCCGAGCAACTACTCGAAACCGGCGGCGGACTGCGCTTTGCCAAACACTTGTTTGCCACCGACGAACCCATCCTTATCCACAACGTTGACATCCTGAGCAATGCAAACCTCAAGGAACTCTATCAGCGCGGAAGCCGACATGCAGCCGTGCTCCTCGTGTCGCAACGCGCAACCACGCGCTACTTGCTTTGCGACGAAAACAACCGCCTCGTAGGATGGACAAACATTGCCACCGGAGCCGTCAAATCGCCCTACCCCAATCTCGACGTAGAACAGTGCCGACGATTTGCATTTTCGGGCATCCACACATTCTCGCCCACGCTGTTCCCGCTCATGAACGACTACCCCGAGAAATTCTCCATCATAGATTTCTACCTCAACATTTGCGACAAGGTCGAAATCGTCTGCCATCCCGACGAACAACTCCAACTCATAGACGTCGGAAAATGCGACACACTCGCAACGGCAGAAGCCCTGCTCACGCAGCAACCCATCGCATTCGGATAATTGCGAATCAAAACAACACCAAAGCAATGCAGCGAAGCCCGCTCCACGCTTGATGCTCACGCTGCGCATTCCACACAAAAAAGCTGAATTCCCGTACGAAGAATTCAGCTTTTTCTATTTTCTACAACATTTTGGAAACTCTTTCGAGTACTTTGCCGCGTGGAAATGCTGTTTCGGGACCCCCGAAAGTGCTTCGCCGCGTGGAAATGCTGTTTCGGGACCCCCGAAAGTGCTTCGCCGCGTGGAAATGCTGTTTCGGGACCCCCGAAAATGCTTCGCCGCGTGGAAATGCTGTTTCGGGACCCCCGAAAATGCTTCGCCGCGTGGAAATGCTGTTTCGGGACCCCCGAAAGTGCTTCGCCGCGTGGAAATGCTGTTTCGGGACCCCCGAAAGTGCTTCGCCAC
>JAFOWI010000189.1 GCA_017425985.1 Bacteroidaceae bacterium
ACGTAGCTGCCCGGCTCCTCGAATATGTGCTTGCCGTCGGGCACGATGGTTGCTGCAAAGTTTGCGAGGTTGAGGTAATAGACTTTGGCTTGCGACGTAACGTCCTCGTCGTTGTAGAAGACGCCAAATTCCACAACGTCGGCATCGCTTACGCTGGCGTATTTGTGGGTGGACTTGAGGGTAAGCCCGTTTGAGGCTGTGGTTTCGTGAATGAATGTTGGCGAAACTTCGTCGGCAACTGTTGTTGTGGTCTGCACGTTTGCAGATCTGTGTGTGTCCAGCGATGTGGGCGTGGGTAGGGCTGTGGTTGTGAGCCCAAGGGTGAATGCAAGATATGCAAGCGTAAAGATTTTTTTCATAATAAAAATTGTTTTGGAGTTGTTTGTTGAGGTAGGTGGGGTAGGGTAGCGGCTTGCTGGAGTGTGTCGGCCGTGCTGCTTGCTATGAGCAATCTGTGCCTGTGTCCCATCTATCCGCAAAGATACTAATTAAAAATAATAGTCATTGCGGATAAATTCTTAAAAAAAATGAAAAGGAGCGCGCACCACAAATTTAGTTGCCACAGGCTATGAGGAAGGTGAGTGATTGGTGCGGATTGGTGGAGTAAACTGCGTGTGTGAATGTAGAATTGATGTGTGTGGATAAATTTTTAATTCAAACCGATTTTTTTAGCTACGACGTTTTCTTTATTCAAAAAATGCTATAATTTTGTAACGAAAATTTATAGCAGATTATGGTAAAACATTTCGGTACTAAGCACACTGTAGCCGGCGGACGCTACGACAATAAGGACTTTTACAACCGATGTGGTAAGAGTGGAATCCTGCTTCCTAAAGTTTCGCTCGGATTGTGGAAGGGATTTGGCGCAAACGCAAGTGAGCGCGACGTAAAGAGTATGATTCACTATGCGTTCGACAATGGCGTCACGCATTTTGATTTGGCAAACAATTACGGTCCGCCTCCGGGAACGGCAGAAATGTTCTTCGGAAAGGTGATGCACAACTCGCTTGCCTATTATCGCGACGAGGTGTTCGTATCGACCAAGGCTGGATATGAAATGTGGGATGGCCCATACGGTAATTGGGGCTCGCGCAAGTCGCTTATGGCAAGTATCGACCAAAGCTTGCGCCGCCTGAAGATGCGGTACGTTGATCTCTTCTACATTCATCGCTACGACCCCTTGACGCCGCTCGACGAAACGTTGCAAGCGCTGGTTGATATCGTGCGTGCAGGCAAGGCTTTGTACGTGGGCATTTCGCGCTGGCCGCTCGAAGCTACTCGCTACGGGATTGAATATTTGCGCAAGCGCGACGTTCCGTGTCTTTGCTTCCAGGGCCGCTTGAATATGCTTGACCAAGCCGTGGCTGACGAGGGGGTTCTCGACCTGGTACGCACGGAAGGGGTGGGCTTCGTTTCGTTCTCACCGCTGGCGCAAGGCTTGCTTACGAATAAGTATCTGGAGGGCGTTCCGCTTCAGTCGCGCATGAGCAGGGATGCTTCGCTTCAGGAGTCTGTGCTGACGCCTGAGTTGCAGCAAACCCTCAGAGCGCTCAACAATATGGCCGAGGAGCGCGGTAATACGTTTGCACAAATGGCTTTGCGATGGGTGTTGCAGCAGGAAGGCGTGACTTCAGTGATTGTGGGTGCGTCGAATACGTTTCAGCTCAGAGATAGTTTGCAGTGTGTAGATTGTGCGCCGCTCTCCGACGAGGAGATGGCTAAGATAGCTCAAATCCTGGGTCGATAGGATGCGTACGGGTGGAGCGCTCGCAAGGGGATAGTGTGTAGGTTTGCATTGTGACATGAGTATGTAGTTGCTCGGTGCTCGTGGGGCGTAGTTCTTGTTTAATGGGCTGCACCTATTATAATATATAATGGAGATTGTTCTTTATTCCTTACGAAGATAGCTTCCATAGGTTGTGAGTTGCTGACCTGCGGAAGCTATCTTGTTTTTTTGTATGTCGGAGTAGGGGAGGGTGTCTGATGTGTTTGTTGAGGAGTGGGTAGACCTTGGTGCTTGGACTTTGTTTGTGTTTGGGTTTTAGTCGGAGTGCGCGTTGAGGATGTTTGTTATTCCTTGTTTTTTGTGTCCATGCAGATGGTAACGGGGCCGTCGTTGGTGAGGCTTACTTTCATGTCGGCGCCAAATTCGCCTGTCTGCACAGGTTTGCCAATGAGTTGTTCGAGCGTTGTGCAGAAGTATTCATAGAGCGGGACGGCTATGTCGTGGCCGGCTGCGCGGATGTAGCTCGGACGATTGCCTTTCTTGGTTGAGGCCATGAGGGTAAACTGGCTGACGACGATGACGTCACCCTGAACGTCGATGACGCTCTTGTTCATTACGCCCTGCTCGTCGTCGAATATGCGGAGGGCAGCAGTTTTCTTACATAACCAGTCGGCATCTTCGTGCGTGTCGCTGGGCTCTATTCCGAGCAGAATCAGGAGTCCGTTGTCAATTTTGCTCTTGACGACGTGGTTGATTGTGACGCTTGCTTGGCTTACGCGTTGTATTACAATTCTCATTTTTAGTAGGTTATCTTTAAGTGTTTTTCGGTTTTAGGTAAAATATTGTTACAAATCTGAACACCTCAAATAGGGTTGAAATTGCGGAATCCCTTTGTTTTGTTATTCAGGGTTGTCAAAATTATCGGTTTTGTGTAGCGCGTTGAAAATATCTTGTCCTTTCTTGGGGCCGAGCAGTTCTTGAAGTTGATTGGCTGAAGCTTCGCGAATGCGTTTGACGGAGCCGAAGGTTTTGAGCAGGGTTTGTTTGGTCTTAGGTCCGATGCCGGCGATGGTGTCGAGTGCGGAGGCTGTGTGGCGCTTGGCGCGCTTGTCGCGATGGAAGGTGATGGCGAAGCGATGTACTTCTTCCTGCATTGCCGAGAGTGTGTGGAATAGTTGCGATGTGGGGGAGAGGCCAACGGCTTGGGGTGGGAAGCCAAAGAGTAGCTCGCGCGTGCGGTGACGGTCGTTTTTGGCAAGTCCGGCTATGGGGATGTTAAGGCCGAGTTCGTCCTCAACGACCTGACGGATGACTTCCATTTGTCCGGCTCCACCGTCGGCAATGATGAGGTTGGGCAATGGTTCGCCTTCGGTAATGAGGCGCGAGTAACGTCGGCCCACCACTTCTTTCATCGAGGCATAGTCGTCAGGACCAGCAACGGTCTTGATATTAAATCGGCGGTAGTCTTTCTTCGACGGCTTCAGCTTCTTAAAGACTACGCAGGCGGCAACGGCATCTTTGCCCTGGATGTTGGAATTGTCGAACAATTCAATCTGAAGGGGTAGGGTGGGGAGGTTGAGTGAGGTTTGGATTTCCTTCATGAGGCGCACCTGTTTCTGCTCGGGGTCGAGTTTTTCGGCTTGTTTGAGTCTGTCGAACTTGTACTGCTTGACGTTGAGTTTTGAGAGTTCCAGGAGTTTTTTCTTGTCGCCCTTGATGGGGATTGTTTGGACGGCGTAGTTCTCGGGTAGGTCAAGGGTGAAGGGTACGATGATTTCTCGCGACGTGCTTGCGTATTTTGAGCGCATCTCTACGATGCCGAGTGTCAGGAGTTCGTCGTCGGACTCATCAAGGCGCTTGGTGTATTCGAAAGTGAAGGCTTGTACAATCGCGCCATTGACTACGTGGAGATAATTGATGAAAGCCTGTTTTTCGTCCGACTCTATGTTGAACACATCTATGTTGTGGAGCGTGTTGCTCACGACTTCGCTCTTTGCGCGGTAGTTGTCGATGAGGTCGTATTGTACTTTGATAGCCTGAGCCTCCTCGAAACGTAGCTCTTCGGCGAGGCGAATCATTTCTTCGCGCATCTTGCGCTGTACTTCAGCGGTGTTTCCTCGCAGTATTTCCTTGCAGGCTTCAATATTGTTGACGTAGTCTTCGTGAGAGAGTTTGCCGATGCAGCAACCTCCGCAGCGGTGGATGTGGAAGTCCAGACATACTTGATATTTGCCTTGAGCAACGCCCTCTTTGGTCATAGGAAGTCGGCAAGAACGTGGTTTATAGAGTTTGCGGCAAAGGTCGAGCAGTGCATACATCGTTGGTACGTGCGAATATGGCCCGAAGTAGGTGACGCGGGGTAGGGTGCGGTTGCGTGTTGAGAAAATGCGTGGAAATGTTTCGTGGGTGACGGCAATTGAAGGGTAGGTTTTGTCGTCCTTCAATAGCACGTTGTAGCGTGGTTTGTACTTCTTGATAAGATTGTTTTCGAGCAAGAGCGATTCTTCGTTGCTCTTCACAATAATATATCGAATGTCGCAAATTTTTCCAACGAGCAAACGTGTTTTCAGATTGTCGTGCTCGCGATTAAAGTAGGAGTTGACGCGCTTTTTAAGGTTTTTGGCTTTACCTACATAAATGACCTCACCCGACTTGTCGAGGTACTGATAGCAACCTGGCATGTCGGGTAAGTTTTGTATGATTCCTTTCAGATAATCGTTGAGCATAACGCAAAGGTTGGGGTATAGGGGGTGAGTGGTGTTGGCTAATTTGTAGTTAGTAGCAAGGTGGAGCGTGCTATCGCGGACTTATTCGTTAATAACAAGTAGCGTGTCGAGATTTTTGTCCTCGCCGATGAATGTGCGTCCGTCGAGCCCTTCGATTTTTAGTTCGATGATGCAATTCATGTAGATATTCTTCGGATTGAATTTGCTTACTAAGTTGTAAGCTGCAAGCATCGAACCGCCGGTTGCGAGCAAGTCGTCGTGGATGAGCACGGTGTCGTCGGGAGTGATGGCGTCGGTGTGGATTTCCAAAGTATCGGTGCCGTATTCTTTCCCGTAAGTTTCCTTGATTGTTGAGGCAGGGAGTTTTCCGGGTTTTCTGCACATCACAAAACCGCAGTTCAATCGTGATGCAACGATTGCGCCAATTACAAATCCGCGCGATTCGAGACCAACGACTTTCGTAATGCCCTTATCCTTGTAGCGCGCTACTAGTTCGTCAACGATTTCTGCTAAACACTCTTTGTTGTTAAATAATGTTGAAACGTCTTTGAATTGTATGCCGGGTATCGGAAAATTCGGGACGTTTCTAAGGTTTTTAAGTAAGAAAGTTGTATTCATAAGATGCTGATAATATTTTTGTTTGTCGAAAAATGTTTCACGTGGAACATTTGTTTTGTTCTCGCGTGAAACATTAGTAAAGTTTATGTCAGATGTTTTAGAAAATACCGAATTCATCGGATGTTTATCTTCCAAGGAGCACTAATAGCACCGAAATGTCATTGGGCGAAACTCCTGGTATGCGGCTGGCTTGTGCGAGCGTTTCCGGATTGATGTTCGACAATTTTTGGCGTGCTTCGGTGGAGAGTTGTGTAATGCTGTGGTAGTCGAAGCGGTCCTTGATTTTGATATTTTCGAGTCGTTGCACCTTTTCAGCTAGAGCGCGTTCGCGTGCAATATATCCGTGGTATTTCATTTCAATTTCGGCGGCTTCAACGATTTCTTCGCGGTCTAGCGGCTCTATTTTTGAAATAAAATCGCCGAAACTATTTACTTCTTCGGCAAGGTCTGTGAGTGTGATTTGCGGACGGTTGATTAAGTCGAAAAGCTTGCAGCCACCTTTTAGTTCGGCTGTGCCTTTCGCTAATAAGAAGGGATTGATACGGTCTGCCTTTATTGAGAATGATTTGCAAAACTCGATGGTTTCATCAATCTTTTTCTTCTTATATTCAAAACGTGCGTTGCGCTCTTCGCTGCAAAGTCCGAATTTCTGGGCGTAGGGGGTAAGGCGAATGTCGGCGTTGTCCTGTCGTAGTAGGATGCGGTATTCGGCGCGCGACGTAAACATTCGGTAGGGTTCGTCAACGCCCTTTGTAACTAAATCGTCGATGAGTACGCCTATATAGGCTTCGTCGCGGAGTAGAACGAATTCGGGTTCGTGTTTGATTTTCAAAACAGCATTGATGCCTGCGATTATTCCTTGTGCTGCCGCTTCTTCGTAGCCGGTAGTGCCGTTTACTTGTCCGGCGAAGTAGAGACCTTCAATTTTCTTTGATTCCAACGTGTGTTTAAGCTGTGTAGGTTGGAAAAAGTCGTACTCAATAGCATATCCGGGGCGGTAAACTACAGCGTCGCGGAAGCAAGGCATTTTGCGCAGCGCTTTGATTTGAACGTCCATTGGCAGACTTGATGAGAATCCGTTGAGATAAAGTTCGTTTGTATCGACTCCTTCTGGTTCCAGAAAGAGTGGGTGCTTGTCTCTCTCGGGGAATGTCACTATTTTCGTTTCTACCGATGGGCAGTAGCGTGGTCCGATGCTCTTGATTTGTCCGTTGTAAAGGGGAGAGTCTTCTAATCCAGAGTGGAGTGCTTCATGGACTTCGGGGTTAGTTTCGCAGGTCCAGCAGGGAAGTTGTGGAAGCGCGCGAAGCGGAGATATGTATGAGAAACGGTGATAATCTGTTTCCCCAGGCTGAATTTCCATTTCTTCGATATGAACACTTCGCTTGTCGATGCGTACGGGAGTTCCTGTCTTCATACGGTCCGACTGGATGCCATGTTTCTCGATGGATGCGGTCAAAAGTTTAGCAGCTGGCTCTGCACATCGTCCGCCTTCCACTTGTTTCCGTCCGATGTGCATCAGTCCGTTGAGGAAGGTTCCTGCAGTAATGATTACCGCCTTGGCATTGAATCGTGCGCCCCAAATAGTTTCGATTCCGCAGATTTTTCCGTTTTCAACGAATATTTCAGCCGCTTCATCTTGCCAGATGTGAAGGTTCTCGGTTTTCTCAAGTATGTGACGCCATTCGAGTATGTATTTTTGTCTGTCGCATTGGGCGCGCGGACTCCACATGGCGGGACCTTTAGAACGATTGAGCATGCGGAATTGAATGGCGCTTGCATCTGTGACAATTCCTGTCATACCGCCGAGGGCGTCAATTTCACGAACAATTTGCCCTTTGGCAATTCCGCCAATGGCTGGGTTGCAGCTCATTTGAGCAATTTTGTTCATGTCGATCGTGATGAGACAAGTTTTCGCCCCCATTCGAGCTGCTGCGGAAGCGGCTTCACAGCCAGCATGGCCGGCTCCGATGACGAGAACGTCGTAGTTAAATTCTGTCATATTTGATTAACGTGTTGTTTTCGACCGCAAAATTAGTAAGTAATCTGAGAAAAACTTTGTTTTCTGCACGGGAAAATGTACAACCTTTGTTTTCGTAGCGCTTAAGTCAAACCAATAATTTATAGCGTCCACCGCAAAGTTGCTTTACCCAACCGTTCGTAATCATAGTTGAGAGTGTGGAGATTATTCGGTGGATTGGGATGTTTAGAGAAACGCATAGCACGTTGGCGGTGATGCCCTCCGTTTTCCCCGTGAGTTCATTCCATATTTTTTCTTCGTCCTCGGTGAGCACAGGGAAGAGGGTGGGCTGTTTTGCAGCGATGTCTGCGTGATTAATTTCCCAGTTCATGGCTTTTGCAAAATCGTTTGCCGATGTAATGAGCGCAGCTTTTTGTTCAGCTATGAGTTTGTTGCACCCAGCTGAGTATTCATCGTTGATACGTCCTGGGAAGGCAAAAACATCTCGGCTGTAGTCGAATGCAAGTGAGGCCGTGATGAGCGCACCTCCCTTTTCGGCACTTTCGACAACGATGGTAGCGTCAGCCATTCCGGCTACGATGCGATTACGTCGTACGAAGTTTCCCTTGTCCGGATTTGTCTGGCTCATATATTCAGTGAGCAGTCCGCCATTGTTGAGCATCTTAACAGCAGTGTCGCGGTGTATGGAAGGATAAATGCGGTCCAGTCCGTGTGCTAAAATTCCGACCGTAGGTAAATTATTTTTCAAAGAAGCGCGGTGTGCACAAATATCTACGCCGTATGCGAGACCGCTAAGTATCAGAGCATCAGGAGCTATGTTCTTCAATTTTGGTAAAAATCTGTTACAAATATCTTTACCATATTCAGAGATTTTTCGCGTCCCAACAATCGAAATTACGTGTTTTGCATTCAAATTTGCATTGCCGGTGAAGAAAAGTACGATTGGCGCGTCTTCTATTTCTCGAAGCCTGTAGGGATAGTCGTCATCGTGATAGGGGAGTACGCGAATGTTTTTTTTGATGCAAAATTCCAACTCGCTTGCTGCGCGTTCGAGCGCTTCGCTCTTTCCGGCAGTGATGGCTGTTGAGAGCGAAGCAAAGATTTTTGGTGTGACGAGTGGTTTTATGGCTTTGAGGTCAAAGGCTTTTTGCGCGGAGCCTAATGTCTTCACCAAATGGAGCGCTACTGTAAGAGTAACCCCTTTGATGCGGGTGAGCGCAATGGAGTAAAGGCATTCTTCCTTGTTCATACGTGCGCTAATCTTTGTGCTTGCTTCCAAAGAAGATCGTGTCAAGTTCTTCACATTCCTTGAGGCGGCCGTCGATGAGGCACACCGTTTCGACGCTGGCTTTTACCGACAGTTTTTCGTCGGGCAGGCGATAAATATTTTGTGTGAAGACATATTTTATACCCTCTTTCTTAACATCCACGGTGCAGCGGAAACTATCGCCTGAAGTCAGCGGAGTCTTGAACGCCATTGTCAAGCGTGCCACTACAGCATCAATGCCGCGCTTGTGGAGTTCGGCGAACGATACGTTGTAGCTATTGAGAAATTCGTGGCGTGCATGCTCTAAGTAATGTTGGTAATTGGCGTTGTTGACAATGCCTTGAAGATCGCATTCGTAGTCGCGCACTTTTAGTGTGATTGAAAAAGCCATTTGCTTGTTGGTATTTGTTGAATGGTTGAACAAAGGTTATTTCTTCTTTAAGTAAAATCTGCCGAAGCGGCATCTTAAGCAATCTTTGCGTTCGCAGTACGCATGTTTGAGCTGTATGAGTGCTTGGCTATCGGCTGCATTTTTGGCGGTGATGCCTACTTCTGCCCACGACCGCACAATCCAGTTGTCTTCCGCTTTCAGCTGTTCGAGTAGATCGAATGCTTTTTCGCATAGCTCAGGTTGATTGTGGTATCTGCCGTAGCAGAAGAGTAGTGGCGCCACAGCATTGATGAGTAGCAGGCAGAGCGAATTGTTTTGCAGCGCTCTTTTTTGTGGGTGCTCAGTTGGAGTGCCAAAGACAAAGTGCGTGGTCCAATATCCCTCGACGTGAGTAGATAGTAGTGCCTTAAAATCCTCTATGGATTGCGCTTCCAGGAGGTGCGAAAATTGCAGCTGCTTGTTTTGAAACAGATGTAGTAGCTGCGCCAAGCGCGTTTGTGGAAAATTTTGCGGACGCATTCTTAGGAATTTCCACTGTCCGAGCGAGATTGGTTTGAGCTCAAATTTATGTTTGAGGAAGTCAAACTCTTTGCACAAAGCTTTGAAGTGTGCATCTTGTTTGTCGGTGCATACAGCTCCGTTGTCGAGCAATCCAGCCATGCCGAAGAATAGTGCTTCTACCTGAAAGGCGTCGTCTGCATGTTTGCGCATAGCGGCGAGTGGCATGGACTTTGCCCAAAGTTCGAAAGCTTCGTTGTTCAAGCCGAAGCCAAAGTTGCGTGCTATGGTGATGAAGAAAGTTTGTTCCCAGTCGTTGCCGTTTTGTTTTAGGTATGTTTCAATGCGCTCCATTTTTTGCTCCAAACGTTCGGCGCGTAGTTGCGTAAGCCATTGGTTGATGGTCAGACGTGGCAGGTTGCCCAAGGCTTGGTAGCAAGGCGGATATTTATCAGCCTTCATCAGTTGTTCGAAGCGTTGTTTGATTTCTTCGGGAATGGGGAGTTCGAGTTGTGGAATCGGATTGCCATTTATGGTGATGGCGCAGTCGGCGTGTTCAACGACGTGAAGCACGACGTTTCCGTAGCGCTCGTCGCCCTCATGTTGGTGTTTCAGCCAATCAGAACTGTTCGTGTGAACCTCAACATTTCCCACCCAGAGCGTACCGCCGATTTTCACCTTGGCGTTGAAGAAGTCGGGGCCTGCATCCGAATTGTGCAAGCCGGGATCGATTACCTCTACGCTTCGCCCATCGGTCGTGACGAGCGGAGTGAGCGGAAAGAGGCGTTGCTGCCAGGTGAAGTGGAGTAGGAGTTCCATGATGGTTCGCATTGTTAATCTTACAAAGTTAGGACATTTTTTTTATTTTTCTTTTAATAAATGAGTGAAATAGGAATCGGCTCGCCGAATTGTCGTAATTTTGTAGTCAGAATTATTGCTTATGAAAACATTTGAAGAACTTGGCGTTTCTGAGGAAATTCGCCGCGCTATTGAAGAAATGGGCTATGCTCACCCTATGCCTGTTCAGGAGGAAGTGATACCCTACCTTTTGGGTATCGGAAACGACGTGATTGCCCTTGCCCAAACCGGTACGGGCAAGACTGCCGCATTTGGCTTGCCCATTCTGCAGAAGGTCAATACGCAAAGCCGCGCAACGCAAGCTATCGTGCTCAGCCCCACGCGCGAACTTTGCTTGCAGATTGCCGACGACCTGAAGGACTATTCGCGCTACATCGACGGCCTCCACGTGCAGGCGGTGTATGGCGGTAGCAGTATCGAGAGCCAAATCCGTGCGCTCAAGCGCGGAGCACAGGTTATCGTAGCTACGCCCGGGCGCCTCATCGACCTCATGGAGCGTGGCGTTGCGCGCCTCGACCAGGTGGAAAACGTTGTGCTCGACGAAGCTGACGAAATGCTCAACATGGGTTTCACCGAGAGCATCGATGCCATCCTTGCCGGAGTGCCCTCCGAGCGCAACACGCTACTCTTCTCTGCCACGATGGGTAAGGAGATTGAGCGCATTGCAAAGACCTATCTTCGCGACTATAAAGAAATCGTTGTCGGCAGTCGAAACGAGGGCGCAGAGAATGTCAACCACGTATATTTCCTCGTCCATGCCAAAGATAAATATTTGGCGCTCAAGCGTATTGTGGACTATTATCCCAAGATTTACGGCATCGTCTTCTGCCGCACGCGTCTTGAGACGCAGGAGGTGGCCGACTGGCTTATTCGCGATGGCTACAATGCCGAAGCGCTCCACGGCGAACTCTCGCAAGCGCAGCGCGACCTCACGATGCAGAAGTTTCGTCAGCACCGCACGCAACTCCTCGTTGCTACCGACGTAGCCGCACGCGGACTCGATGTTGAGGACCTCACGCACGTCATCAACTACGGCTTGCCCGACGACGTTGAGAACTACACACACCGCTCAGGCCGCACAGGGCGTGCTGGCAAGCGCGGAACGAGCATCTCCATCATCCACCTGCGTGAGAAGCATAAGGTGCGCACCATCGAGGATGTCATTCAGAAGAAGTTTGAGGTAGGCACACTCCCCCAGCCACAGGAAATCTGCACCAAGCAGCTCTATCGCGTAATCGACGAGTTGGAACACATCCAGGTGGACGAAACGCAGATTGCCCCCTTCCTTCCCGAAATTTTCCGCAAGCTCGACTGGCTCTCTAAGGAGGACGTCATCAAGCGCCTCGTGAGCCAATCGTTTGGCCACTTCCTGGAGTATTACAAGAACGCTCCCGTCATCGAACAGCCTGCCGAACGTGCCCCCAAGGGCCGCAAGGAGGGCGAGGCGCGCGCACCCCGTAGCCGCGAAAAGGGACCTCGCCAGGCTGAGGAAGGCTATGTTCGCTTGTTCCTCAATCTCGGCAAGCGCGACAATTTCTATGCGCGCGAAATCATCAACCTCGTGAGCCGCTACGTCAAGGGTGTTGAAATCGGTCGCATCGACCTTACGAACAACTGCTCATTCTTCGAAGTGCCCGAGCGCTATGGCGACATTGTGCTCAAAAAGATGCGCAACGCCAAGATAGGCAACCGTGCCGTAGTCGTTGACAGCGCTGAGCGCACCGGCGAAGAGGTGAAGCGCGACAAGGCAGCTCGCAACAACGAGGCAGCTGCATCCCGCACCACCCGCACGCGTCGTGAACTCATCCGCGAAGTGCGCGAGGCGCGCCGCGAAGGTCGTCAGGCTCCCAAAGTTGTAGATGCTCCCAAGAAGTCGAAGAAGAAATCTGCACGCCAAATGAAGGACGAGCAGCAATATAAGCCCACAGGAAAGAAGGACGACTGGCGCCAGTTCTTCCAATAAATTAAATCAGTACCGCTATGATTCGACATTTAGTAATCGTGCTCGCACTCATGTTGGCTCCCCTCGGAGTGAAGGCACAGCATTGGCAACTTAAGGCGGGTGGGGGAATCGCTCAGTTGGCTTCGGGCACTGACCCAGTAGGTTCATGGACCGTTGGCGCTGCCTACGAGTGGGAGTTCGACCAGCATTGGACGTTTACCCCCTCGTTGCTCTACGCAATGCGCGGTTGGGAATTGCCCAACGAGGCTGTTGCGAAGAAGGACGAAGCAGGGCAACCCCTTTTCGACCCCGAGACGGGCGCTCCCCTCATGGGTTGGAAAAACACCTCAGCTTCGGCTCACTACGTGGAGCTGCCTCTGCTCTTCAACTACTATTTGCGCACAGCCGAGCGCCGGTATGTTGTGTTCTCAGCCGGACCTTATGTAGCTTTGGGCTTGGGTGGAAAAACCAAGGTCAAGGGCGACACCGACCGCCAAGGCGCTGAGCGCATGTACTATGATTATGCTACGTTTTCGGCACACGGTGCTCACCGTTTCGACGCAGGTATGCGCGTCGGCGTGGGCTATCAATTTGCCAATGGCATCAGTGCTTCGTGCGAGTATTCAAGAGCTTTCACTGAAGTGCTCCCCGGGGCGCGCAACACGGCATTGCAACTCGTCTTCAGCTATAGTTTCAAGTGACGAACAGCTGTGAAGCAGCTATAATATAGAGCGTCGTGCGCTTTACCCCCGAGGAGGTAGGGCGCACGACGCCTTGTTTTTCGGCCGGCATGGCGTTTGGCTTTATATTATATATAATGAGTGAGCACAAAAAAACACTTGCAAGATTGCTCTTACAAGTGCTTTGCGCTTCAGGATGGGCTTGAACCAACGACCCCCTGATTAACAGTCAGGTGCTCTAACCAACTGAGCTACTGAAGCAGTGTCAATTCGGCTTTTTGCTTTGCGCTTCAGGATGGGCTTGAACCAACGACCCCCTGATTAACAGTCAGGTGCTCTAACCAACTGAGCTACTGAAGCAAGATTTGAGGCATTTTTGCCGAATTGCGTTGCAAAAGTACTGCTTTATTTCGAAATAAACAATAACTTTGCAGGAAAAATTTACTTTTTCTTGTAAAAAACACAAAATTGGGCGCTCTAAGCGGCTCTATATAGCTTATGAAACGATTTATTCTCGCATTTTTCAGTTTTGGATTTATGGTTGCTTCGGCCACAGCTCAGACCGACGACCACAACCTTGAGGTAAAGAAGCATCTTGAGGTTTTCAATAAGGCTTATACGCAGCTCGACCTGTATTATGTCGATACGCTCGATGCGAAGAAGTACTTAGGCAACGCGCTGAACTATCTGATGCAATCGCTCGACCCTTATACAGAGTTTTATAAGGAGGAGCAGAGCCACGAGCTTCGCGAAATGAGCACCGGTAAGTATGCCGGCATCGGTTCGCCCATCTATTTTGAGCCTAAGTCGAAGCGATGTGTCTTCAACAGCCCTTATCCCGACATGCCTGCGGGCAAAGCTGGATTGCGCACGGGCGACCAAATTCTGAGCATCGACAGTGTTGACATGGTCCAGGCTGCCGACGAGTCAAGCCAGGACTTCCTTTCGCGCGTGACGAACAATCTGCGTGGCGAAGCAGGCTCAAGTTTTACGCTAAGGGTGAAGCGTCCGTGGGTGGCCGATTCGCTGCTTACCTTTGTGCTTACGCGCCAAATCATTGAGCGTCCGAGCGTTGAGTTCGTTCACCTTACGCCCGACTCTGTTGGGCTGATTAAGCTCACGTCCTACATCGAGAGCACCACGCGTGAGGTGAAGCGTGCTTTCGTTGAGCTCAAGCAGCGGGGCATGAAGCAATTTGTGCTCGACCTGCGCGGAAATGGCGGAGGATTGATGCAACAGGCGGTGGATTTGGTGGGATTGTTTATGCCCTCAGGCACAAAGGTGCTCGAAACCAAGGGCAAGCAGGAGTGGTTCAACGAAACGAGCCACACGTCCGACGCACCGCTTGACACGGATATTCCCATCGCTGTGCTCGTTGATGGCGGTACTGCTTCGGCTGCCGAAATTACGTCGGGCGCCTTTCAGGACTACGACCGCGCGGTCATCGTAGGTAAGCGTACCTATGGAAAGGGACTTGTGCAAACGTCCCTGACTTTGCCCTACAATTCAGCCATCAAGCTCACCACGAGCAAATATCTTATCCCAAGCGGACGCCTCATTCAGGCTTACAAATATGAGGATGGCGAGCCGGTTTATCAGCCCGACAGCCTTGCAAAAACGTTCTACACGCGTAACGGGCGCCCTGTCAAGGACGGCGGAGGCATTATGCCCGACGTAGTGGTGAGCGAAGAAGGTATTGGCGAATTTGTGTTTACGCTGATGGAAAGTCGCCACGTTGAGGACTTCACTGTGCGCTACCGCAACACGCACGAAAGCATTCTTCCTGCCAAGGATTTTCGCCTTACGGATGCTGAGTACGAGGAGTTTTGCAACTTCATCAAGGAGCGTCGTTTCAAGCCACAGCTCCGCACCGCAAGGCTGTTCAACATGCTCAAGGATGCGGCCCACTACAACAAGCTGACCGACATCGAAAATTCGCCCGAATGGAAGGCACTCTACGCCTTGATTGTGCCCGACGTCGAGTCGATGTTGCGCACGAACAGCGAGCACATCCGCGAAATGCTCGAAATTTATATCGTGCGTAATTACTATTCCGACAAAGGAGTAGAGGAATATAATGTGACGCGCGATAATTGGTTGAGCAAAGCAATCGAAATTCTGAAGGACGAAGCCGAATATAAGCGAATCCTTGGCGGAAAATAATCTTTGCAGGGTTTCGTAAATTGACTTTCGATGCAAGGAAATCGGTCCTTATTTTGTCACAATTTTTTACCCAATTGAGGTGCCAAATTTTAGCCGATTTTTCTGAAAATCGACCGCTCAGAAAAAGTGCGATAGTTAACGAAACGTTAACTTAATCTTAAAAAAATGTTAAAACGACGTTTTTCCTCGATTTGGATTTCGCCGAAAAATGTTGTATCTTTGTAGTACAAAGGGAGAGCCATGTCGGCTTTCCCTATTTTTTTGCTTAAAATGCGCAAAAACAAGCTCAAAGGTTGTTAAAACTACCTTTGATGTTGTTAAAAAAAGGTCTGATGTTGTTTTTCGAAGGTCCGATGTTGTGAATTTTTCCTTTGATTTGAATTTTACGTTGTTTTACTTTGTAACCCTGACATTGCAAATAATTGCAAAATGAAAATTTTTTTGAAAATGTTAATTTAACATTTAAATGTTAAAATTTCGGGCTGCGATTTTCGGGAAAAATGTAGTGATTTGCGGAGTGTTTTTATGGAAAAATATGGCGGATGCTGTAGGGGCAATTTTATGTCGGCTCGTACGCTGGAACAGCGTAATGAAAAATAGTCTTGCTGTCGGCTCGGGGAAATTTTAGTCTCACACAGAAAACACAGAATTCACAGAAACGCACCGGCTTCGCGTGCTTGCCATGCGGGACGTTTGCGTATTGAAACGTGCCGAACGGTTCTGTGAGTTCTGTGAAGTCCGCGTGAAATTAAATTACGAGATTACCATGTTCGATTGATTGTTCGCGAAAATTTTATTCTCACACAGAAACCATAGAATTCACAGAGGCGCACTGGCTTCGCGTGCTTGCCTTGCGGGATGTGCAAGTTCGCCCCTTGTGGGGCGGCGGGCCGACATAAAGTGGTCCCTACGCCTTACGGGATGTTTGTGCTATGAAAACGCGCCGCATGGTTTCGTGCGGCGCGTTTTGTTTGTATGAAATTCTATGTAATATTTGCAATTGGGGCGTGGCGCTACCGTCACTTAATGGTGAGGACAGCGTTCGGCGCATTGCCCACAAATTCCGGAGCGTAAGTGCATGCCACGGTGGGGATGCCGTTGCTATACGTGCCTTGGCGGTCGGCGCTGAGCACTTCGGTGAATGTGTGCTTGCCCTTCGGCATGTGTTCCACGTACCATGCTGTGGCGCCTTCGTAGAGTGCGCGATAGGCGGGCAGATGTCCTGTCCACTGGTAGCCGGAGCGTGGCTGATAGGGTTGGAGTGCGGCAGCGCGTGGTGCATTGATGGCCACGAAGTCGAAGTCGCGGTCAGCCTTGATGGTCAGTGTGCGGCGTAGTCGTTGGCCCACTTTGAGCGGAGTTTGTTCGGTGAGCGCAGTCCATTGTCCGTTGTGCTCAACCTCCCATGTTTGCTCGATGCTCAGCCCACTGCTGTGTGCCTGCACCTCGGATTGTGGCAACTTGAACGTAGCCTGAACGCTGCCCCACGCCAGTCCGGATTTTTCTGTCTGCACGGCAAGGTGTGTGGCTTGTTGTGGAGCGGCGCTGACCGCTTCGGGTGACAGGCGGCGCTCAGCCTGGTAGAATGTGTATGAGCATTGTGGCACGTCGGTGGGTTGCATTTCGCCTGTGACCGATGGTCCGCATGCGAGCAGTGCGTGTACTACGTCGGCTGTGACGCTTGTCGATGTCCAGAGTTGCGTGCGTTTCGATTGCAGCAACCATTGCTTCATGGCGAGCACGCTGGCGGTGTCGCCGGCGTGGGCAAGGGCCTCGATAGCTGCTACTTGCGTCGTCAGACGATAGCTGTCCGCGAGGCGTTGTGCTCTGTACGAGTCGAAATACATGCCCATCTCGGCGCTATGTACGGCGTGTTCGCGCAGGCTGCGCAGGTGGTGGTCGGCAGCTTCAGGGTCGCCCGCATAACGAGTGATGAGGCTCATCGTGGCGCGGCCGTAGAGGGTCAGTTCCTTGCCCAGACGCTTAGCCTTAGCGAGGAGGTAGTGCTCAGTGTCGGTTTGCGGCAGGCGAAGTTGGGCGGCGAGCTGCAGGTAGCGTAGCAGGTCGTTGCCAATGCCTTGTTCGCGATGCTGAGCAGCTTCGCGGCGGCGCATTGCTGCAACGCGGCGCTTTGCTATGTCGGCGAGCGTGGGCAGCACTGTGTGGAGCAGCGTGTCGGCAGCAGCGTCGGCTGTGAGTAGCTGCGTGCGCGCCAGCTGTAGGCACACTTCTGTCGTAATCATAAAGTTGGGCGCCATGCCTTGCATCCATCCCCATCCGCCATCGGGGTGGAGCGTTTGGCGCAGGCGTTCGATGCTCTCAGCTTGCTGTGAGCGTAGCGAGTCGAGCTGCGCGGGGGTAGCAAGGGGGTGGAGCTGATTCCACCATAGGGCGGCGCTTGTGGCATAGTAGCGGCGTGCAGCTGCGTCGGCTGAGGGTGTTTGTTCGTTGGCAAGCACCGCGAGTGAGCCGACCGCTTCGCGCAGGGCGTTGGGCGTGAGCTTCACGCTGATTTGCGGCTGCGTCAGTCGGGTTGAGGTGGGCCACAGCTCCGTGAGCGCAATGCGGTGTGTGCCGGCTTGCGTCATGGAGAAGGGGATGCTCGTGGTTTGCTCCACCATCTGCGAGCGGATGTTGAGGCGGTGGGCTTCGCCGTCCGAGGCGTTGGCAGTGTGTGCTGTAAAGCGGCAGTCAATGCCTGTGCTGCCAAAGGGGATGTGCAGCAAGGCGGTTGTCACCTCGCTCGTGTTGGCTTTGAGTGCAAAGGGCTCGGTGCGGTTTACGATAGCGGCGCCCGTCGTGGCATCGGTAATGGCGATGCGGAGTATGCCCTCGCACAGAGTGTCGGTGAGGTTGGTGAGCGTAAGGGGGACGGCAAGGCTGTCGCCCTCGTAAGCAAACTGCGGTAATGCGGCTTGCACCATCAGTGGTTTGCGCACTTCGAGTGTGTCGATGAGCATGCCCCAACGCATCCGTGCATCGTGGGCGATGGCGAGGAAGCGCCATGTTGTGGTGGCTTCGGGCAGTTTGAAGCGAAGCGTTGTGCAGCCCTGCTCGTCGGTTGCGGCTGAGGCTGTGAAGAAGGCGGTTTCCGAGAAGTCCTTGCGGATGGTGAGGGGAAGTTGCGTGGCTTCGGCACTGGCGTTGGCGCCTGAGCTTACTACGACCTCGCGGAGTTCGTCGGCTGATGCGTCAGCCGATTTTGCAGCAAGCATTGTGGAGTTGGCGCCTCTTAAGCGAACGGTTTGTTCTGCGCGCATTGGGGGTGCGTAGTGGTAGTTGAACCAGCGTTCGTCCCATTTTGTGAAGCTCAGTTCGGGCACGGGTTCGAGTTCAGCGGCTTTGCTTGCTGATACGTAGGGTCTGCCGGGATAAATGGTGTTGATGCGGGTCCATGCAAGGTTGCGATGATAGCTTATCGGCATGTTCCAGCGGTGGAGCCGGTAGGCATCGAGCGAGGCGTCGTAGAGGGTGGCTACGAGCGTGGCCTTTGCGGGGGTATCGTCGGGATTGCTGATGCGCAGGGTCCATTCTTCCTCAGCTCCGGGCTGCGAAAGGTTGCGGAAGGTGGTCCAATTCAGTTTGAGTTTTGTTGGAGGAGGGGGCGCCACCACGTTCACGTTGTGATAGTGCAGTCTGCCTGCGCGCATCGTGTAGAAATGCACAGTGAACCCTTTGCCGCGCGAGTGGTCGTAGGCAAGGCGGAAGCACATTAGAGAGTCGCTGACGAGGAAGCGGCGGTGGGCTACGATAGCTCCGTTTTCGTCGGTTTCATCGTAGAATATCGTGGCGTCGGGGTACGACGTTCCGCACAGCACCATGACGCTGTCGCCCTCCGCGGAGTGTTCGCTATGGAAGAAGAAGGGGGAGGACGGTAGGGGGCGTCGGCTCGTTTCGCTGATAACGGAGAATTCCAGTTTCAGCGTGTCGGCCCATTCGTGGACCACCTCCAGGCGGTAGTGTCCGTCGGGCAGTGTGCTCAATGTTGTGGGCGTCATTGCCTGCCCCGAAGTCGTCGTGCCGGTAAGGGTTGTGTTGTTTGCTGCGTCATAGATTGTGTAAGCAAGGTCGATGGGGAGCGTTGTGCCTACAGCGTTGCGCAGCGCGATGTTGAGCGTTGTGGGGCGCTCGCGGAGCATTGTGGTGGGCCATTGGGCTGAGAGGAATGCCGATTGAATCGACACGGGCAGGTGATATGTGGCTGTTTGGAGTTCGCCCGAGGGGGCTATGACGTCGGCTTCGAGGGTGTACGATTGTCGGCGCCATGAAGGTTGCGCATTGTCGGAGGTGGGCTTGGGCAGGCTGATGGGCAGGTGGAAACTGCCGTCGCTCTGCACGAATACTTCGCCCTGAGCCGCAAGGGAGTTTGTTTGATTGTAGCGTGGAGAGTAGGAATCGCGCAGACGGTAGCGTACGGCAGCCCCTGCGAGCGATGCGCCCGAATAGGTGTGCACCTTTCCGCTGACGAGGAGCGAGTCGCCTGCTGCGTAAGCCACTTTGGGCGCCAGCAGTTGCACGCTGAAGGTGGGGCGGCGGTAGGCTTCAACGCGAAAGTTGCAGAGCCAGTCGCCGCCTTCGGTCAGCACTACGCAGAAGCCGGGGCGGGTTGTTGTAGGTAGCTGGAAAGTGCCGTTGAAATCGCCGTTTTTATCCGTTGTCAGCGAGAGCGTTGTCAGAACCTGGCCCTGTGTATCCTCTACCCTTAGACGAACGGGCTCGTAGGCCAGTACTTGCGACGAGTCGGCTTGTTGCCAAAAGCAGGTGCCGGCAAACTTTACTTCCTGACCTGCGTGATAGATGGCACGGTCGGTGAAGAGGGCTGTGAGGGTTCTGCGCTCGTCGGCTGGAGGTAGCGAGTAGCGATGGCAGCGGAAGCCGGGCGAGAGACTGTCGCCCTCAGCGACGACGGAATATCGGTGTCTGGTGTGGGCAGAGGGGGTTATGAACACAGCTCCTGTGGCATCCGGATAGTGGAGTGCGTGGAGCAGCGTGTCTTGGGTGTATTCGGCCACGGCGAAGTCCGATATTGGTGCTCCCGAGTGGGAATTTACGGCTATGATGCGCGTCGAAGCACCGGGTTGGGGGAGGTAGATGGGGCGTAGGCGCGTTACGTCAACGTTGAAGTGCGCCATCTCCGCTCCGTCGGCCACGATGCGACAAACGTAACGCCCAACATTCGGAAATGTGAGCGCTACAGAAGTGCGGATGTTTTCCCAGGGTTCGGACTGGGGTATGCGCGTTTCGACTACGAACGAGGGCGTTGTCTGCGAAGTCGATGCTTCGTAGCACATCCACTGCAGGCGCGCTATGTTGTTGGTGACGATGCTTACGGTCTGCTCTTTACCGGGGTAAGCGTAGAACTCTTGTGCGGATACCTGAAGGGAGGGCTGCGTCAGGCGGCGCAGGAGGTTGCGCACCCACGCTGTTCGCGGATGTTGAGGGTAGCGGCTGATGGCTTCGTTGGCTGTCTTGACAATTTGTGCCAGCTCCGCGTTGGTGGATTGCGGCATCTGCTCAAGTAGTTGTATATAGGCTTCAATGCCCATTGGACAGGTTGGCTCAGTGCTCGCAAGTGTCTTTACATCACCGTAATACAGGGACAGATAAAGTGCAGCCGACTCATTGCAACGACTTTGGTAGAAGTGGGCAATGCGGTTGCAGAGTGCTTGGCGGTCGGCTTCAGCGAGTGCAGGACTTTGAAGCGCGTCGAGTAGCAGGACGTGGAGCAGGTCGTTGTTGAAGTGCCAGGAAGAAGGTTGCAACACAAAGAGTGGGAGCCAATCTGAGGCGGTTGCAGCGTGTAGCGTTTCGGGATGACTAAAGACTTCCTCCCAGCAACGTCGGCTCTCTTCTCTCCAATCGGGTATGTTCCAGTGTTGAGAAAGGAGCTTGGCGCGCGCTGCCTGCCATAAAATGCGCTGAATGGGGCGTAGTTCATGCTCAGCTCGTAGGCGCAACAAATTACTAACGACTTCGGCGCTGTCGGGCGATAGTTCGGAGGCTATTTGGTAGGAGGTGAGAGTGGCGGCAAGCAACTGGGCTGCATTGTGCGTGCGCAAGGCTTTGCTTTCGATGAGCGTCAGTGGCTGTCTAGCGCTCTGAGGGAGGTCGGCATCCATGTATTTACGCACATCTTCCCACCAGGCGGAGTAGTTGTCCGCTTGCGCATCAGGACTTGTTGCGCTACTGCCGACGGACGGAGCCATGCCTGCTACGCTGTGCAAGGTGGAGCGAAGGGGAGGGGTGGGAGTGCTTACGGCATGGGATGTGGGCGTAAGCAGGATCATACTCAATATTATAATAATAAGGGTGCGAGATTGTTTCATAGACATTGTTGTGAATAAAAATGGATTTCTACAAAGTGGCTTCAATGTGCATAGGTAGAAGCCACATTTATTTGCAAAGATACACCTTATTCTTTAATCAAGGTGTGAAGAAAATTTAAAAATATTTGTGACAAAATTAAAAAAAATAAATGTCCTTCAACTTTCTCACAATCAAAACGCTACAACCTTTGTCCAAAACGAAAAGGCCGAAAACTCGGGATGCCCCTGTTGCGGTGTGCTTAACTTTGCATTGTCGAAACGAAAACGGAGTTACTTTTTAAGCGGACTGCGCAGCGCTGAATGAGTGCTTCGTGTTGTTCGACACTCAATAATATTAACTCTTTAAAACAAATAAAACTATGTTGAAGTATCGTACTGTTCCCCGTAAGAATCCTCAAACAAAGGAAGTAAAGTTTTATGCCCAGCTTGAGCACGTGACTCCCATGACGCTTGACGCTTTGGCAAAGGACATCAGTGATAGCTGTACGCTCACGCTGCACGATGTGAAGGCTGTGATTTCGGCATTGGAGGAACACATTTCGAAGGCGCTCCGTTATGGTAAGAGTGTACGTTTGCGCGATTTGGGTTCGTTCTATCCTACACTATCAAGCGATGGCGTTGAAAATGAAAAGGATTTTAAGAGCACGCTGATAAAGTCGGTGAATGTGGTGTTCAGGAAGTCTGCAAAGATGATGTATGGCTTTAATGTTGAAAACCCTGAAATCAAGTTTATGCGCGTCGGCGACGAAGATGAATCAACGACTAATGGTTGATGTTGTGCTAATGGGATGCGGGACTTGCGGAAGGTGGTGATTAGAGTCTTTTGATTTTCAAGGAGTAGGGGTGAGATTGAGGCGGCTGTGTTGTTGGGGGCATCTGTCAGCCCGCTTTGAAACAGGAAGAAAACTTTCCGCATCTCGCATTCTGATATAAATAAAGAGAGCGTACCGTTGATTTTGGTGCGCTCTCTTCTTGTCAACAAAAAGAATTATGAAAACAAATTGGTCTCTGTTGAAAAATTAATAGCAGCAATGATTCTTGCTGATTTATTGGATTGGAATGTAAGAACATCGGGATGTAGCCGATGCTTATTCCTTGTATTTATTAAAATTGGTGACGATGATTTCCCACATAGAAGCTTGCGAACCATTCCAAGCTACCAACTTGTGTTGTTGTGAAAGGTGGAGGCATGGATGGTCGGCGTCTGTAGCGTTGACATCAACGAAAAGTGTCTTTCCTTCGCTGTCGCTGCGTAGCGCAAAGCAACCTGCGTCGCCAACATTGTTTGTCAGCGCTACAACACTGCTTGTTTTTCCAACTTTGCCGATGTAGCATTTGTGGTGTGCGTTGTAGATCATCCATTCACCGTTGCTACGATGCAGCAAGGTCCATATCTGCCCCTTTTCCTGCGCATCAAAGGGTTTGACAGTGATGCCTTCGGAGGTCGCAGTCATATAAAGATTGTCGTTGTAAGCAGGTTTGCCTTCTTCAAAGCCCATGTTGCGCAAATAATAGTGCTCGCCATTAATGGGAGCAAGGGGGGCGTTGAGCATTGCTGCGTTGAGCGTAGCAATAGCCTGGGGGGTGGCTTGCGAACGTGCCTTCTTGGCAATCTTAAGGAATTCCTTTTTCTTCAGGGGATGGAATTCGCCTACTTTGAAGGTGGTTTGCTTGTCGGCAATGTGGGCAGTGACGCGCTGAAGTGCAACGTTGTTGGCGATGTATTTCTTCGAAAATTTAGGATCGTCGCAGTATGTGTAAGTACCGTTGGTTATGTCTTCAATAGTGAGGCGGCGGTAAACGATAGTGTAGTCGCGCTTGAACGTAGATTCTTCGTAGAGGAATCCAATGGCGAAGTCCTTCTGAAGAGTCATTGTAGAATAAGCCGAACCCATATTGCTCACCTGGCAATGTCCGTCCCAGTCAGTAGCAAAGTGTTTGGGCGAAGCAAAGTCTGTGGCGTAGTCGCTCAGTTCCTTGTAGCTAATGCCTACATTTTGGCGTCCTTTGGGTCCGAAGGGCACAGACTGCAAAGCCAAGTAAGTTTTTTGCTTTGTAGCTTTGTGGACAACGGGGAGAATCATGATTTCGCCATTCGTAGAGTTGCCAACAGCGTTTACACCGTTGGTTTGAGGTCCTGAATGAGCTACAGAACTCCACTTACCTTCGGCTTTTTCGACATTTGTGTATGAATAAATGTTAAAATATCTGCCATTGCAGCGGCTTGAGAGGAGTACGCTACCATCGGGAAGTTCTTCGCACTTGGGTTCGTCGCCTGCGGGAGCAGGGCGGTCGTTAATCGTGCCAAGCACAAACCAGTTTTCGCCAAAATCGTCGGAGTAGAGCACGCGGTTGCCTTCGTTTTTGGTCCAAACGGCGCAATACAAACGGTAGTATTCGCCTACCTTGATGAGTCGGCTTTGACAAATGCGTCCGGAACCAATGAAAAGGGATTTAACTGTGGGGGTACCTTTGTCGTCAACAAACTGGCTGTAAATTTGCTCCGTCACTTCAACAGGCTTAGTCCACTCCCATTCGTAGGTGTTTGCATTAAACTTGGCACGCACACGAGCTACGCGATTGGGATTGCTTTCAGGCTTGTTGGGAATATAATTTCCGTTCCAGCATACCGTTTTTCCGCATACAAGCATTACTAATAATTCGTTGCGCTCTGCGTCGGCAACGATTGCAGCGTCGCCAAAGCCAGTCTTCCATATTTCTCCGCCGTTGTTATCTCCGATGCCGTCGGCAACGAAGAATTCTTCGCCCCAGGTAGCACCATTGTCATTTGAGATTCTGCACTTGACGTCAACCTCACCATAGCCAATGTCGTTGCCACATGGGCGATAGTCGGAAATAGCGAATATATCACCATTAACAGCAGTGGCAATGGCGGGAATACGATAGGGATGGGTAGATTGAGGGTTGGTTACAAACAGATTTTGTTGTTCTTGAAGTTGCGCAGATGCAGTGTGAGCTATCGCAACGCCTGCGACAAGAAATAGATTGCGGAAAAACTTTTTAATCATCGTTTGGTTATGTGAAATTTATTTGATTGTGTTCGTTGAAAATGCGGCTCAAATGTAAAAAACATTGATTTTAGCATCGTAAAAAAAGGTTTTGAGCTACATATTTATAATCTTTGCAAATGTAAGACTTTATTTTTTATCCGACAAATTCTTATGGAACAATGTTTTTTGCGTAAGTTTGCACTGATATTAGTAGAATATGAAAGAATTCCGTAACGAGAACATACAACGTTTGGCATTAAAGTTGGCAGGTCGTAGCGATGCTGCCTTTATTCTACGTCAGGTGGAAGGGTGGCAACGATTGTCGCAAAAAGTGCCTTCGTGGGCGGCAATAGATGAGCTGCATTATCCGCATAAGTTGGCGCTTGAGCAATGTTCGGGCGAAGCCGCTGCAAGATATAAAGCTCAAATCGTGAAGAGGTTGTACCCTGGTGGTGCAGAGTCGATGGCAGACCTTACGGGTGGGCTTGGTGTGGATTTTTCTTTTGTAGCTCCGAATTTTAAGAAGGCAGTTTATGTGGAGCGACAAGCAGAACTTTGTGAAGTGGCAAGGCATAATTTTCCTTTGCTTGGATTGGGGTATGCTGAAATCAAAAATGCTGATTCCATCGAAGTTTTAAGTACGCTAAAGGACTTGGACTTGTTGTTCTTAGACCCCGCAAGGCGTGACAATGTAGGCCGTAAAGTCGTTTTGTTGGAGGATTGTGAGCCAAATGTTGTGGCGTTGCAGGATCAACTTTTAGCTGCGGCTAAGGTTGTGGTCTTGAAATTGTCAACAATGCTTGATTTGAAGCAGGCGCTTGCCGAATTGCGCGGTGTAAGCGAAGTTCATGTCTTTGCAGAGCATGGTGAGTGTAAGGACTTGCTGCTTGTTCTTCAGCACGACGTAGATAGCGACGCCGACCCTGTTGTTCATTGTGTAGATGGTGGATGGAATTTTGAATTTAAGCTGTCGGAAGAGGCGGATATCAATCCTGTTTACGCTTCGAACGTAGAGGGGTTTCTCTATGAACCATCTGTAGCAGTGTTAAAGGCCGGTGCTTTTAAGAGCGTGGGACATCGCTACGGCTTGAGCAAACTTCATCCGAACAGCCATTTATATGTATCGAAGGAACTTGTAGCGCATTTTCCCGGCAGATGTTTTAAGATTAACAATGTTTGCAGTTTTTCAAAGAAAGATTTGAAGAAATGTGTCGGAGGTGCGGTTAAGGCAAATCTAACGGTGCGCAATTTTCCGGCAACTGTGGCTGAGTTGCGAAAACGTTTGAAGCTTGCAGAAGGAGGCGATGCTTATTGGTTTGCCACGACGCTCTATGATGAATCGCATTGTTTGATAATGTGCGAGAAGTGTGCCTACTGATTTCTGATTTAAGTATTATAGATTCTAACCCAAACTTATCGACCTATTATGTTGAGATTTTTTATATTAACCATTTTTTTGCTGTTTTTTTCTTGCTTTAATTGGGCGCAGGATTTCCCTTCTGCACAACCTACCATGATTGTTATTAACGAAGACGGCGAGGAAGAAGAAGTTGTGAGCTACAACGGCGACGCTCCGCTGAAGGCGCGTTTTCTGGCAAACCCTGAAAATGTGGGGAGCTACATTCCGCTCTACGAATGGACCATTATAAAAAGTCCTGACGAAAAGCCCATTATCAAGCGCTTTGACGAAAACATTGATTACGACTTTCTGCAATCAGGTACATTCATCATTGAACTGAAAATATCGTTCATCGAAGGTACGGATACGATAGAATATACGATGGATTCGCCATTTTCAGTTACGATAACCGAGTCGAAACTGGAAGTTCCCAATGCCTTTACGCCTAACGGCGATGGCTACAACGATATCTTGAAAGTAAAGGAGGGGTACAAAAGCATCGTTTCGTTCAAAGCAATGGTTTTCACGCGTTGGGGCAAGAAAATTTGTGAGTGGCACAATCTTGAAGATGGCTGGGACGGACGAATTGGTGGCGACTACGCTCCTGATGGTGCTTACTTCCTCAATATCGATGCGCTCGGTGCAGATGGTATTAAGTACGAAATCCGAAAAACCATCACGCTTCTTAAAGGTGTCAAGGACGACCCTTCGAGTATGAACTAAGACAAAGTTTAAAGGAGAAAGGAAAAAGAAGAAAGGAGAAATAGGCTGCGCGACCTCCCGCATGGCTTTTCTCCTTTCTTCTTTTTTCTTTCCCATTTCTCATTTCCTCCCTCCTAATTTCAAAGAAATTTGACATTGCAGAAACCGAAAGTTTGCTCAAATGGATAAAAATCAGTATTTTTGCCCCTCAATTGGTTATTGCCAGCATAATGAAAAAGATAGAAATTTTTGGCGCACGCGTCCATAATCTTAAGAATGTGGACGTTGAGATTCCTCGAAACAGCCTTACCGTTATCACAGGACTTAGTGGTAGCGGCAAGAGTTCGTTGGCTTTCGACACGCTGTATGCGGAAGGTCAGCGCCGATATATCGAGACGTTTTCGGCGTATGCGCGCAATTTCCTCGACAATCTTGAGCGCCCCGATGTAGATAAAATCACCGGTCTCAGTCCCGTCATCAGCATTGAGCAAAAAACGACCAACAAGAACCCGCGTTCAACCGTCGGAACCGTCACGGAAATCTACGACTTCCTGCGTCTGCTCTACGCCCGAGCCGGAAAGGCTTACTCTTACCTCACGGGCGAACCCATGATGAAATATACGGAGGAACGTATCCTCGACATGGTGCTCAACGACTACGATGGTCACAAAATCTACCTGCTTGCGCCCTTGGTGCGCAATCGTAAGGGCCACTATAAGGAACTTTTTGAAAATATTCGCAAAAAAGGTTTTCTCAACGTCCGCGTAGATGGCGAGTTGCGCGAACTTACTCAAGGCATGAAGCTCGACCGCTACAAGAATCACGACATTGAAGTGGTCATCGACCGACTTCTTGTGCGCGAAAAAGACGCCGAGCGCCTCAAGAAGAGTTTGCACCAGGCGTTAGAACAAGGGGATGGTCTTGTCGTTGTACTCGATATGAGCGACAACGAGAGAGTGCGCTTCCTGAGCAAACGTTTGATGTGTCCCACCACAGGGCTGGCTTACAAGGAACCCGCTCCCCACAATTTCTCCTTCAACTCTACGAGCGGCGCCTGCCCTAAATGTAACGGGCTGGGTTATGTCAGCGTAATGGACCGCGATAAAGTGTGTCCCAACCCGCAACTTTCGATTTACGACGGAGGTCTTGCGCCTTTGGGCAAATATCGCAAAGCGCTTATCTTCTGGGAAATTGAGGCGGTGCTCATCAAGCACGATGCCGATATACATACGCCTATCAACGAACTCAGCGATGAGGCGTTGGACGAAATTATCAACGGCTCGCCCGACCGTCTGCGCATCCCTGCCGCAGTGGCAAAGACTTCCGACGATTATTATGTGGAGTTCAACGGACTCGTGAAATACATTCAGCAAATGGCGGATAGCGAGATGACCGCTGCTGCGCAAAAGTGGGCCGATCAGTTTTCGAAGACAGCCGTTTGTCCCTGCTGCCACGGCGCGCGCCTCAATCAGGAAGCACTCTCCTATCGTTTTGCCGATAAAAATATCCATGAACTCGCTTCGATGGACATTGCCGAACTCTATGATTTCTTCAGTGGCGTAAAAGAAGGGCTGGACGGAAAAAGTCGTGCCATCGCCACCGAAATCTTGAAAGAATTGCGCACACGTCTGAAGTTTCTCATCGACGTAGGGCTCAACTACCTCTCACTTTCGCGCTCAACGATGACGCTTTCCGGGGGCGAAAGTCAGCGCATCCGACTCGCAACGCAGATTGGTTCGCAACTTGTCAACGTGCTCTACATTCTCGACGAACCTTCCATCGGACTACATCAGCGCGACAACGTGCGACTTATTGACTCGCTGAAGAAACTGCGCGACGCCGGCAACACAGTCATCGTGGTCGAACACGACGAAGACATGATGCGTGCCTCCGACTACATCATCGACATGGGTCCGAAGGCCGGACGCTTGGGCGGCGAAGTCGTTTTCCAGGGAACCATCGACGAAATGCTGGCTACTTCAACGCTAACAGCTGGTTACCTCAATGGCAATCTGCAAATCCCCATCCCTGCTGAGCGCCGCAAGGGTAACGGCAACATTCTCACGCTCGAAGGATGTACGGGCAACAACCTCAAGGACGTAACCGCCCACTTCCCCTTGGGAACACTTGTTTGCGTCACGGGCGTATCGGGTTCAGGCAAATCTTCGTTGATTAACAACACCCTGCAACCCTTGCTATCGCAGCATTTCTATCACTCTCTGCGCGAGCCGCTCCCCTATAAGGCGGTTCACGGACTCGAACATATCGACAAGGTCGTAGCCGTGGATCAGAGTCCCATCGGTCGCACACCGCGCTCCAACCCTGCCACTTACGTGGGCGTTTTTTCCGACATTCGTTCGCTTTATGTGGAGTTGCCCGAATCCAAAATGCGCGCCTACAAGCCCGGTCGTTTCTCCTTCAACGTGAAGGGTGGTCGTTGCGAAGTATGTAAGGGCAACGGTTACAAAACTATCGAGATGAACTTCCTGCCCGACGTCTATGTGCCCTGCGAAGCCTGCCACGGCAAGCGCTATAATCGCGAAACGCTCGAAGTTCGTTTTAAGGGAAAGAGCATCAGCGACGTCCTTGATATGACCATCAATCAGGCAGTAGAGTTCTTTGAAAATGTACCCCATATTCTGCATAAAATTAAGACGTTGCAGGACGTCGGACTTGGTTACATCAAACTCGGACAATCGTCAACAACGCTCTCGGGTGGCGAAAGCCAGCGCGTGAAGCTTGCTACCGAACTCTCCAAGCGCGACACGGGAAAAACGGTTTACATCCTCGACGAACCTACTACGGGACTTCACTTCGAGGATATCCGCGTATTGCTCGGCGTGCTCAATCGTCTGGTAGAAAAGGGCAACACCGTCATTGTCATCGAGCACAATCTCGACGTAATTCGCGCAGCCGACTACCTCATTGATATGGGTCCTGAAGGCGGACGCGGAGGCGGACAACTCATTGCCAGCGGCACGCCCGAAGAAGTCGCAGCAAGCGGCGTGGGCTATACGGCTCAGTTCCTCAAGCAGGTGCTGAAAAAGTAAGCGGATATTATAGAGACTATAGAAGACCTATAGCATCAAAATATATAGAGCATCTAGAAACTCTAGAATATCTAGATTATCTATTCTCCCCCACACAACCTCAAAAAATCATTTCTTAATCAATAACAATTTAAAACTTAAAATTTATGTTTGAAGGACAACCTAAAGGGCTCTTCGCCCTTGCCCTCGCTAACACAGGTGAGCGCTTCGGCTACTACACCATGTTGGCAGCATTCGTACTCTTCATGCAGGACAATTTTGGCATGTCGGGTTCTGAAGCCGGTACTTACTACTCCAGCTTCTTGATGTTCGTTTACTTCTTGCCCCTCGTTGGTGGTATCCTCGCCGACAAGTTGGGTTACGGCAAGATGGTAACGATTGGTATCACCATCATGTTCCTCGGTTACTTGCTCCTCTCTATTCCCTTTGGCGCAGGCAATACAGCACTCTGGGCTGTTGTAGGTGCGCTCGGCCTTATCTCTCTGGGTACAGGTCTCTTTAAGGGTAACCTTCAGGTTATGGTAGGTAACCTCTACGACGACCCCAAGTATGCCAACAAGCGCGACGCCGCATTCTCACTCTTCTACATGGCCATCAACATTGGTGCGCTCTTCGCGCCCACTGCAGCCATCAAGATCATGGACTACGGTATGAACGACCTCGGCTGGTCAAAGGCTGACTCTTACCACCTCGCGTTCGGCGTAGCTTGTGTATCGTTGATCGTATCAATGGCTATCTACTTCGCATCTCGCTCAACATTCAAGCACGTTGAAGGCAACACTCCCAAGAAGGCCGACAACAAAGCTGCGGCTGCTGCTGTTGAAGAACTCACTCCTGCTGAAACAAAGGCACGCGTCGTAGCACTCTGCCTCGTGTTTGCAGTGGTAATCTTCTTCTGGATGGCGTTCCACCAGAATGGTCTTACGCTTACTTACTTCGCTAACGAATTTACAGAAAAGACTACTACCGGTTTCCTCGGTACACTCTTCAACGTGTGGAACCTCGTGGCTGTAATTATTGGCGTATATGCAGCATTCTCAATCTTCCAGAGTAAGACGTCAAAGGCAAAGGCTATCTCAGGTGCTATCGTAGCAGCTGTATTGGTTTACCTCGGTTGGCAGTATGCTGAAACTTCGGCTGCGACAATCGCTGTTGACGCTAAGTACTTCCAGACATTCAACCCCTTCTACGTTGTAGCGCTTACTCCCGTGAGCATGGCAGTATTCTCTTACCTCGCTTCAAAGGGTAAGGAGCCCTCTGCACCTCGCAAGATTGCTTACGGTATGCTCATCGCTGCTGTAGGTTTCATCGTGATGGCAGTAGGTTCAATGGGCCTCCTTTCGCCCAACGAACAGAAGGTAGCAGGTGAAGCTGCTCAGTTCGTATCGCCCAGCCTCCTCATCAACACATATCTCGTGCTTACATTTGCCGAACTCTTCCTCTCTCCCATGGGTATCTCGTTCGTATCTAAGGTAGCTCCTCCCAAGCTCAAGGGTATGATGATGGGCGGATGGTTCGTAGCCACTGCACTTGGAAATATGCTCACAGTAGTAGGTTCAATGTTCTGGGGCGACCTTTCATTGACTGCTGTATGGGGCATCTTCGTAGTGCTCTGCCTCATTTCAGCGCTCTTCATGTTCGTGATGATGAAGCGCCTCGAAAAGGTGGCTTAATCTCGGCATAGCATATCGGACATTCTCCAATCGGGCATAGGGCAACATAGCTCTATGCCCGATTTTTTTACTTCTATCCTTAATATTGAGTAGGCGAGCGCGGTTATTGGGGGACTAAAATCCTCATTTTTAGGTATTGCAGCGACCGGTAGAATGTCGTAACTTTACAAGCAGAAATTCCTTCGCTGTGAAGTGTGGGAATAACTTGTGAGAAAAAATTGTTATGTTAATGTTTGATTGAAGAGTTGTGCATCCGTGCGCAGCTCTTTTTCATTTATTGAGGTGGTATCGCGAAGCTGGGGATTGAAGTAGCGAATGTGCTGAGCCGTGTGGTGTATTTCGTAGCTCATACATTCCGCATTGTGTAGGGGCCACTTTATGTCGGCCCGCCGCCCCACAAGGGGCGAACTTGCACATCCCGCATGGTAAGCACGCGAAGCCAGTGCGCCTCCGCGAAGTCCGCGCAATCCGCGTGAGAACAAAATTTCCGCGAGCAAACTGCAGTGCTGTTTTTTATTACGCCGTTTCGGCGTACGGGCCGACATGAAGTGGCCCCTACAGCATCCGCAGTAATTTCCCAGACAAATGCCCCACGAGTAAAAATATTTTTAGGAAAAATCAAAACATTTTTTGACAAAATCACGCATTTTGAAATTTTAACATTTGTTTACAATTAAGGCGCCAAAAAATTTTTTGTCTTTTTTACAAAATCCGTTGTTCAAGTCCCAAAATCGCACTTTTTCACCTCGAAACCCATCGAAAAAATCACGACATCCGACCTTCTTCGAACAACATCGGAGGTAATTTTAACAACATCGGACCTTGTTTTAACAACCTTTGAGGTTGTTTTTGTCATTTTTGGGCCAAAAAAAGGGAGAAACCGCGTGGTTCCTCCCTTGTAGTACAAAGTTACAACAAGATTTGACGAAATCCAAAT
>JAFOWI010000017.1 GCA_017425985.1 Bacteroidaceae bacterium
CACATGGCAGAAGAATTGTGGGAAAAGTTGGGCAACGAGGGTAGCGTTTGCGATGCTGCATGGCCCGAGTTCAACGAAGCAAACCTCAAGGAAGACAGCGTGACGCTCTCCGTGTCGTTCAACGGTAAGACACGCTTCACCCTTGACTTCCCCGTAGATGCCACTAAGGAGCAGATTGAGGAAACTACGCTTGCCAGCGACCTTACGAAGAAATACCTCGATGGCAAGAACATCGTTAAAATGATTGTTGTGCCCGGACGCATTATCAACATTGTTGTTAAGTAAACCCGGCAACACTCATTATATATATTGTAGAGTAGTCAAACTTATACAAAGCCGGTTGCAGGGACATCACCCCTTGCCCCTGCAACCTCGCTTCGACTTTAAATTTCTACAACTATGAAGCCTATAAAAATCAACCTCTTTCAAGAAATCAAAGATTATATCATCATCACCTTTGGCTTGCTTTGCTATGCCATAGGTTTCGACTGTTTTCAGTTGCCCTACGGAATCGTGGGTGGCGGTGTAGCAGGTTTTGGCTCAATCGTGTTCTTCGGAACAGGTTTCCCCGTGCAGTACACCTTCTTCATTATCAACGGCATCCTGCTCTTAGCAGCCATAAAGGTGCTGGGATGGAAATTTTGCGTCAAGACGATTTATGGCGTAATCATGCTCTCGTTCTTCCTGGGCATTGTGAAAGAGGCGATGGAATACTACGGCACACTCAACCCTGAGCTCAACGGTATTTATAACCTCCCACTGCTCGTTAACGACAACAAGTTCATGGCAGCCCTTTTTGCAGCCGGAATTGAAGCCTTTGGTTTGTCGTTAGTCTTCCTGCGAAACGGTTCTACTGGTGGTACGGATATCATTGCTGCCATGATTAATAAGTATAAGGACGTGACGCTCGGTCAGATGATGATGCTCTGCGATATTATCATCGTATCGTCGTGCATGGTGTTGCCCGACCGCACACTTCCCGACTTGCTCTATGGTTTCACCATTCTCTTCACGCTCAATATCATGGTGGACTACCTGATTGACCGCAGTCGCCAATCAGTTCAGTTCCTGATCATCTCACGCGAATACGAAGAAATTGCTGCTGCAATCAACTCGTGCGGTCGTGGTGTGACTGTTCTTAATGGTACGGGCTGGTACACAAAAAATGAGTCGAAGGTACTGCTCGTGCTTGCCCGCAAACGCGAAAGCGCCAACCTCTTCCGCATCATTCAGAGCATTGACCCCAAGGCTTTCGTGAGTCAAAGCAAAGTGCTCGGCGTGTTCGGCGAAGGTTTCGACAAGATTAAGGTGAAGGCCAACAAGAACAAGGCTGATAAGTCAAAACTTGATAAATAATGACGCAGCATATCACCGTTGTTGCGCAAGGCGGATTGTGCAATCGTTTACGCGTTGTACTATCCGCTTTGCGTTTTTCTGAAGAAACGGGTTGTTCTGTCCGCGTTGAATGGGCAAAAATTGCGGAGTGCTACGCTGATTTCAACGAACTGTTCGAACCCTTAGACAACAACAAATTTAGCATCACCTCGCGACATTGGTGGAACACGCCTGTCGAACGTCGCAATCTTCATCTGCCGGCTCTGATTCGCTTGCCACTCTATAATAAACAAATTAAGAACTATCATCCGCAGCGCCACCCCGCTTTGTCCCATCTTTGCGCAAGCCATGACCGTATCTACCTATCTACCGGCTACGCGCTCATGCCCTATCCACAAGAAATGGCTCAGCGACTACAGCCCACAGCAGAATTGCGCCAGCGCATCAAACAAATAACGAAGCAATTTGCAGCAAAAATGATTGGCGTACACATACGACGCACAGACAACGCTGTATCTATCAACGAAAGCCCCTTTGAATGCTTCGTTCAGGCAATGCGTCAGGAGTTAGACAAAGACTGCAACACAGCATTCTACGTTGCGACCGACGACATCGCAGTTCGTAACCTCCTCATCAAAGAATATCCTCAGCGCATCCATTTCCAGCAAATCGAAAATTGCGTTCGTTCAACCGTCGATGGAATCAAAGATGCAGTAGTGGACCTTTATTGCCTTGCGCAAACTGATAAAATCATCGGCAGCTACTGGTCGTCGTTCAGCGACGCTGCTGCTGAAATCGGAGGTATTCCTCTCTGCATCGCGCGAAGAGAAACTTCCGAAATTCCTTGTTGCCCACAATAAAAGTGCAAATTCATGCGTTCATAAATAAATCATCAATAAAAATTCCACCATCCTCAAACCACATACAATGAAGAAACTCGTCTTTGCCACAAACAATGCTCATAAACTCTCAGAGATACGTGCCATTCTTGGCGATACAATAGAAATCCTAAGCCTTGACGACATCGGTTGCACCGACGAAATTCCAGAAACAGCCGACACCCTCGAAGGCAATGCTTTGCAAAAAGCCCATTACATCTACGATAAGTATGGCTGCAACTGCTTTGCCGATGACACGGGCCTGGAAGTCGCTGCGCTCAACGGAGGCCCGGGCGTACACACCGCACGCTATGCTTACCCCGACCGCCACGACCCCAAGGCCAACACACTTAAACTGCTAAACGAACTCAATGGTGTAACCGACCGCTCAGCTCGTTTCCGCACAGTCATCGCTCTCATCATCGATGGCGAAGAACGTCTCTTCGAAGGCATCGTTGAAGGCACCATCCCCACAGAAGAGCGCGGCACCGAAGGCTTTGGCTACGATCCCGTCTTTGCTCCCAACGAATTGGGCAAAACATTTGCTGAAGTCGGTCCGGATGTAAAAAACGAAGTCAGCCATCGTGCGCGAGCAGTCAGAAAATTGGCAGATTTCTTCCTCGCATAAAGCACCAACCGCTACACAACGAAATCAAATCCACCAGCATTTTTTACTTACATCGGACAGAGCGAACCATTCATTGTCCCTTAAAACCGATAATGCCAACCCCATGAGAAAAATATTAACCTTACTCACCATTCTTTATTCCACACTGCTTTCGGCAACCGCTGTTGGCGAGTGGACCTACTACTTTGCTTACCACAAAGCCTCATACTGCTATCCCATAGGCAAACAAGTTTTTGCGCTCTACGAGGGCAACTTGTTAGTGTACGACACAGAGACTGGAGAAGTAAGCGAACGCACCAAACTACAAGGCCTAAGCAACAAGAACATTGTGAGACTCGATTTTTGCAAGGCGCAAAACACCCTTATCCTTATCTACGAAAATGGTGTCATCGACATGTTGAACCTTAGCAATAACGAATGCCTGACGATGCCTCAATTTGCCAACAAATTCGAGGGCATCACCTTCAACGACGTGAGCATCATTGAAAACGACGCCCTCATAGCCACAAACAAGGGCTTGCTCCACATCGATATGGAGCAACGCGTCATTGAGGGCTTGTACTTCGAAGGCCAAAACATTCGTAGCGGCTCCATTTTCGGCGGTAGCATGTATGCAGCAACCGACGAAGGACTAATGAAAGTTGAGCTTACAAAAAATTTGCTCGACAAATCGCAATGGATAAAGTGGAATCCGCTCAAGATAAAGTACCTTAAACTCTTTGCAGAGCACCTTTACATAGGTCTCGACAGTGGATTTTGGCGTATGTTCAGCCCCACCCAAAGCGGAATGAAGACGCTCACCGACATATCGCTTAAAAATGTCTTCACTAACGGCCAGCAGCTGATTCTCTACAACTCCGGTAAAAGCGAAGCATACGTCCTTACCCCTGATGCGCCTGCAGTCATGCCAAGCCGCACGCTCATTCCTTCACTCCCTACAGCTATTGCCGCAGGAACTAATGAAAACTACTGGATGTGCATGGCCGACGGCAGAATCGCAAACGGAAAACTCACGGACGGCGAGATTCTTGAAACCGGCACCTACATTGGCGGATACGGCCCCAAGCGCGATGCTTGCTACTACCTTAACTTTGTAGGCGAACGCCTCCTTGTTGGCGGAGGAAAGCTCGACCCTTACGATAGGACCCACTTCCCCGGCACCGTGATGACCTACGAAAACAATACATGGAACATCTTCCAGGAAGAAGGCATTGCCGAAGCCACCGGCGGAAGATACCAAGACATTACAAGCGTCGTACAACACCCCACCGACCCAACAATCCACGTTGCATCAGCAGCCAGAGTCGGACTCTTCTTCTTTAAAGACGGTAAGTTCGACACCTACTACTCAAACGACAACTCCCCACTCGTTTCGGCAGCTGCCGACAACAAGAACTACGTCCGAATGGATGGTCTGAACTACGATGCCGACGGCAACCTTTGGATGGTCAACAATCAGGTGGACTCCACACTCGTCGTACTCAAGCACGACGGCACTTGGAAAAAGTTCGACCTCGAACCCATTCACAAAGCGCCAACGCTGGAAAAGACCCTCATCGATAGAAACGGCCGCCTTTGGATTTGCTCACGCCGAACGGTCGATTACCACGCAGGAGGACTCATGGCCTTTGACTACAACGGCACTGTTGACAACGAAGACGATGACATCTACCGCTACCGCAGCAGTGTAACCAATCAAGACGGAACAAGCTACACGCTCGGCGGTGTTTACAGCATTGCTGAAGACCACGATGGCGCACTTTGGGTTGGTACAAACGCCGGACTCTTCGTTGTTGAAAACCCCGATGAATGGTTCGACACGGAGTTCAATATTACTCAGGTCAAAGTGCCACGCAACGACGGTACCAACCTCGCAGACTACCTCCTTAGCGGAACAGCCATTTCAGCCATCGCCATAGATGGCGGCAACCGCAAGTGGATAGGCACCGAAAACAACGGGCTCTACCTTGTCAGCGCAGACGGCGTTGAGACCATTCACCACTTCACAAAGGAAACATCGCCCCTCCCCTCGAACACAATTTACAGCATCGCCGTTCATCCTACAACAGGCGAGGTTATGATTGGCACAAACATGGGACTCGTCTCTTACATGAGTGATGCCACAATTCCAGCCGACGAACTCAGCGAAAGCTCCATCCAAATCTACCCCAACCCACTTCGCCCCGAAATGCACAGCGACGTCACCATCAAGGGACTCACTGCTGACGCCGATATAAAAATCGTCACCACCGGCGGACAAGTTGTAGCCGCAGGAACCTCAGTCGGAGGCATGTGGAGATGGAACGGATGCACATTTGCAGGCAAGGCAGTAGGTTCAGGCATTTACTACGTCATGATTGCAACAGCCGACGGCAATACAGCCGTTGCCGGAAAAATCTTAGTAGTACGCTAATTTTCTCCAACAACCGCCGCACACACTGCGCGGAGCTAAACAAATGCTGCAAAAACAGTTTTTATCCTAAACAAGCCAAAACTGGGTGCTCACTCAAGCACTCAGTTTTTTATACCGCCACACTCATTTATATAATATATATAATAGCAGCGCCACGCTTTCAGAAAAACATTGCCAACATGCGGTTTCAAGAAAACACAAAAAAAGAAGGAATCATCAGATTCCTTCTTTGCGGAGAGAGAGGGATTCGAACCCCCGGTACCTCTCGGTACGGCAGTTTTCAAGACTGCTGTAATCGACCACTCTACCATCTCTCCAAGAGACCTTCGTGAGTTGGTTTCTTTTAACGAGTGCAAAGTTACGGCTTTATTTGATATCTGCAAAGGTTTTGCTCATTTTTTTTGAAAAAAGTTTATTTTTTTCTGAATTTCATGCGTTTTTGTTGCAAAAATAGCAAACCGAGTTGTCATTTATCCAAAACTTGGGCATCAAATTGCAAAGGTAACAGCGAGAGAGCGCTTTCAACGATTACAACCTGCTGCGCTCCACAAAGCAAAATGCGGATGGGTTTCCCAAATCGTTGCTCCGTTTCCAACAACACCTGCCTGCACGCACCACAAGGTGCTATCGGCGCAATCGTAAATGCGCCCTCGGCGTCGGTAGCAGCGATGGCAAGTGCCCTGACCGCTACCGTTGGATATGTGGCATTGGCATAGAAGAGCGCACATCGCTCTGCACACGTACCGGACGGGTAGGCGGCATTTTCCTGATTGCTGCCGCAGACAACAACCCCATTCTCAAGCGCAACAGCTGCACCTACATGAAAATTAGAGTAAGGCGCGTAGGCCGTAGCGCTGGCCTTCTTAGCTTCCTCCACAAGCGCCCTGTCCTCGAGCGAAAGTTCCTCGAAGGCAGCACACGCATATTGCATCGTAAATGTTTTTGTAGTCATAAGCATGCTTATTTAAAAATCGAGGGAAATCGACAATCTTCACAATACGGGGTGCCTCTTTACCGATATCCTGAAATTAAAAATCCCCTCTACACCGTTCGCCACGATTCACGGGCTGATGCAGAAGGGAAAGTTATAGGGTTTACGCGTCTTGACAAGACTGCATATGCTCCTGTTACTCGTAAACTTCGACCATCTTCACCTTGCGCACAGCTCCCGTTGCGATTGCTGCTTCCGAGAAAATCTGATTTTTACGGTCGATGGTGAAACGACGGAACTTACCGGGCATCTTGAGCAATTTCGTTTGCTTACGGTTGAGTGCCTCCTTGTCGGTAATCCAGTCCTCAGCAGAGAAGCAAAGGTCGGGGTTTGCCTCTGTCGAAGGAGTGTCGGTAATGTCATAGATGTAGCGTATGCGACGCATTTCTACGTTGAACTTACCCTCTTCAACGCGATAAATCAGCTGATAATACATGCGTGTGCCGTCGGTTGAAAGAGGCGAGCGCTTGAAGTACAAGTACTCTTCAACGGCTGCAACGATAAGTCCTTGAATACTGTCGGTTTCCTGCATGCGCGACTGCGTAAGCGAAAGTTCGCCCTTGATAATAGCACGCTCCGTGTAGTTCTTCAGCAGGGAGTAGATTTCGCCCTTCGACTTGTCGGGCACTTCGTACGTCTTGTCAAAGACCACCATACCTTCCTTCACAGGCACTGCTCCTGCAAGATACTTACTCATATCCTGATTTTTCTGAGCACACACAGCTATTGAGCAAGCCGCGAGCAAGGTTAAAATAAAATGTTTCATGTCAATAATAATTGGATTGATTGCTCTTGCAAAGGTAGTGAAAGCTTTGGTTCTGACAAAATCCACAGACTGCAAGATTAGTTAGCAGCATCTACTGCGCAGTTAAGCGAACCACTTTTGTAGTAATAATTACCATCAATGCTGATAGCTTTGCTCTTGACGCCCGTTGCCGAAATAAGGATTTTTCCTCCGTCGAAGGTGAAGTCCTTCTTTCCCTTAATGCCGCGACACTTGCTTTCTTCCACGGTTCCGGGGGCGTAAGTAGTGCCCGTTACCAAGAGGTCGATGAGCGTAGTGCCGGTAGCCTGATTGATAAGCAGGTTTCCGTCGATGCTCAGCCCCTTTGTGCCGTTGCCACTCACGGTTCCCATAATGGTTCCGCCTGAGATAGTCATGTCGGCGTCGCACTTAATGCCCTTGGTGTCGTCGGCTACAACATCGAGTTCGATGATGCCTCCTTCAATAAACACCTGACCGTTCCACTCATCAGCAGCATCGTTCGTAAGCGACACGTCGATACCATCGCCACCCACGTTTTTCATTGTGAGTTTGCCGCCTTGCATCAATAAGTACTGGTCGATATGGAAGGCATCGTTCACCGCTCCTACGACGTCGATACTTCCCGTAAACTCGGGCTTAATCTGCGTGTATTCATCGCTGACGTATGCGTGCTTGGAGTTGCCCTTAATTTGCAAAGTTCCGTCGCCCGTAATTTCGGCATGGCCATTCACGAAGAAAGCTCCCTTGTGGCTACCACCGGCTACATCGGCAAACGAATTTTGCCCGTTGATTTCGATGTCTATGCGCTTACCGTTCAGAATATTGATGGCGGGCATGTTGAGCGTGGTGCTCGTAAGCGACACGTCGTTAAGAACCACGCGCGCCTTGAACTCACCTTCCATCGTGAACGAAGCCGATGTGCTCGAGCCCGTCAAGGAGTAAGTCACCTCCTGCTGCAACAAGGCATCGGCAGTGATGCTTACGTCGCCCCCTGCCACATCTACTGTAAGATAAGGTGCGACATCGCCACTCATACACACCGTGGCGCCTTGATTTGTATAGGCTACGTCGATTGTAAGCGGCTTCACCTCCTGATTAGTGACCAGCATTTGGTCGATAGTGCTGATGTCATAAGTCGTACCTGCTATCGACAGCGTCGCGGCATCGTCCGAAACCTGGACTTCGCCCATCTGCTGCACATCGTAGAGCACACTTACATTTCCGCGCTGAAGCACAAGCGTCTGCGCCATGGCTACTCCTGCCACCAGGAGGAGCGCTACGAGGGTAGAAATGCGCTTCATAGTACCAGAACTGTTTGAGAGGTTTCACCTACGCGCACTACATACACTCCCTTTGCAAGCCTGAGCGAACGCGTCTCCACTCCATCAGTCAGTTTCTCAAAGGTCAAGAGGTTGCGCCCGTCGATTGTAGCAACAGCCACCTTTGTCTGTGCCGGCGCACTGACCACGATTCCGCTCGCCGTGAGCTTTGCAAAAGTCTTGTTTGCGGCAGATTCAGCAATACCTGTTGGCTGAGCTGCAAAGAAGAATGCCTTCAGATTGCTCAGCGCAAATTCTGTCGTTGCGCCGTTTGTCGTGGCCTTCAGATTTCCGTTTTCAAATTTCAGAACCGTCTGGTTCGTCACCTTGACGCTCGTTTCGTCGCCATTCTTGGCGCGCAGCGTCAGGTACTCGTGTTGCGCAGAGAGTTGAGCCGTACTTGCCAACAACAGTGCGCCGATAATGATTCGTTTCATAGTTTGGTTAAGAAAAAGTTAGTAGTTTTTAGAATTTAAACTTATAGCCAATCTTCAGAACGTGGAGATTGGGGTCGTCTTCGTAGTGACCGTCGTCAAAGATGTAGGCTGCCGAAACCGACTGTTTCTTGTTGAGTTTCCACTCTACGCCTGCCGTGATGCGCGCACCGGCCGTAGCCATTGCATCCTGCAGACTGCTCTTGAGTTCGTATGACACGGAGGGCGTAAGTTTGCAGTTGGGGATGTCGTATTCCACCTCGAGGCGCGAACGCAACTGGTGGTTGTTCTTATGTCCCTTATGATCAACAGCAGGCTCGCGCGTAATCCACCGGTATCCGCCAAATTCGTAACTATCGCCACTATATCCGGCAGGCACCTCATCGCGATAGCGCACACGGTCAACGTCCGTTGCCACGCTGTGCGTAAACTGATAGCGCTCGCGCAGACCGATGCTGAAGCGGCCCACTTTCCACTTTCCTGTCAGGTCGAAGGTGAAGCGATGCTTGTCGCGGCGGAAAGCCTCGTCCACATTGTAGCCATTGAATGCGCCACTGCTCTTCTTAAAGTCCTCCTTCGTTTCGCCACGACTGAGGTCGGAAATACACTGATAGGTCACTCCCGTCTTCAACCAATCGTTGAGCTTGTAAGTGCCGCCGAGCGTCACGCGCCAACGCGACGTTTCGCCCACATTATCGTTGAAGCGGAAGTCGAGTCCGCCCGAAAGTTCAAAGCGCTTTGAGATTTTCTTCTCAAGTTCGAGTTCGGTCCAAACACCCATCTCGTCCTGCTGTGCGAAAACGGGCGTAGCCGCCAACATCGCAGTTGTTGCAAACAGTAAATTTCTTAATTTCATAGTAATAATGGTTTAAGGGTGAAACATAGCGGAGGAGGCTCCACAGTCTCCTCCTATTATTAATAAATGAGTAGTCCGAGCAATAGCGCCCTACTCCAAGGGCAACTTCAGCAGGCGGTCCACCGACTTTATGCGCTTGCAAGGGTCAACATAGAACACGCGCAGCATCGCCATGTCCGTCAGGAAATCCACCGAACCCACTTCCACACGCGTCACCTTCAACCCTAGGCGTTCTTCAAGGTCCTTCACGAGTTCGTCATGGCGTTCGGGCTTAATGAGGTCGATGTTGTCGTACTTCACGAACTTGCAACCCTGATTGTAAGCCGAGTGGAAATTTTCTGCCAGCCACACCACACCGATGAAGACCACGTTGATGATAATCTGGTCCAGGAGAGTGAGCGCACCCGTGCGTCCGTTGAGCACTGAGAGGGCGATGAGGAAGAAGAGGTACGTCATCTCGCGGATGGGCACGCTCTCCGTGCGGTAGCGAATGATTCCGAAGATAGCAAACAAACCCAATGCTGCGCCCACCATGCCTGCATCCGACACGTCGGGCGTTCCGCCCTGGCCCATAAACAGATATATGAGCATAAAGATGCTGACCGACAGGAGGATAAACGTGAAGTAATAGTCCCTACGCTGACCCTTCGGATAATAGAAGAAATGAATGATGCTCCAAACTGTAACACAGTTTATCAGCAAACTCACTAACAAATCGAGGATGGTAAAATTGGTAGCAAGAAAATCAAGCATGACATTAGTTTTTTAGGGCTGAGAGCCGGCAAGGTTGGGCCGCGCTATCTCAAGGATGAATGTATTAATTTTTAGAAACGATTTTTTCATAACGACGCAGGCGCTTCTTGAAGCGATTCTGCCTGAGCGACTGATTTGTGATGGCTGAGCCAACGCAATATTTGCTGAATCCGCTCGGCTTGATGCGCAAGGCGCGCAGCATGCTCATGATTGGCGAGGGCACTCGCCCATCGCGCTTCAGTTCGATGATGACCACGTCGGGCATCGCATACTCCTGCCCCGTTTCGTGGTTCAGGAATCGCAGGTCGAAGTCTATGGTGAGGCGCTCCGTTTTGTCGCGATTCACGAGTGTGATGCGCCGAAACCTGTTTTCGATGGTCGGAACAATCGTGTCGAACGTGTAGGGCGTAAGTTCCTGCAAAAAGTCCTCACCCACGCGCTGCTCCACGGCAGCCTCAATGCTCGGGATGGCGATGCGCTTCTTGCGCGTCTTTCCGTGGTTGTCCTTCTTCTTGATTTCCAGGAAGGAGTGACCCGAGTCGAGATAAGTGCGCGCCCTTACCTTTGTTCGCGGAAAATGTCCGCAATGGTGCTGACGAAACATTTCGTGCGTCAGCGGAGTGTCCCAGTAGAGGGTGCGATATCCGGCATAGCGCTTATCGCCAGCCGCCTGCGCAAAATACTGCTCGGTAGTCAGCTCCAACAATCGCTCCAACTGCCGCCTATTTGTAACAAACTTTGTATCCATGCGCTTCATCAGGCGCACAGACTTCATTTCTTCGAGCGTAATGGGCGGCATCCGCAGCAGAAGATTGTCGAGGGTATTGAGATTTCCAGTCATTATCAAAAGCAAAAATACACTAAATTTTGCTATCTGCAGTAATATTTTCGAAGTTTTTGCACGAATCATCCACAAACATTGAGAAAACCGAAGCCTCATACTGCCCAATTTCAGCGCACCCCACACTGCCTGCACCCACCAGCGACCCTGCATCGCACCGACTCCACCTTTAAACTGCACACACTCCGATACCGTGCATCCTCACTTCCGTTCATCAGCCGACTCTCCGCTTGCTAAGCGCCTGCAAGCCTCTTTTCGGCCTCAAAGCCCAAACCTGAAATGCCCTAATTTTTGCTACAAAAATCCACCGCCAAAATGCGAAAATCGGTGTTAAATATTTTAACATTTTTTCACAGTGTTAAAAATATATAAATCTTTCATTAGAAATGTTAAATACAAGATTTTGACAACTCCGCATAACATTTTAAAACACAACTCAAACTTAATTTTCACAACATCGGAGATACGAAAAACAACATCGGAGGTAATTTTAACAACCTTTGACCTTGTTTTAACAACATCAAAGCTTGTTTTTGCCCATTTTGAGCCAAAAAAAGGGAGAAACCGCACGGTTTCTCCCTCTCCAATGCAAAGTTACAACAGAATTGAGCGAAATGCAAATCGCTCTGAAAATGTTAATTAACATTTGTTTACAATTTTAGCAAAGTTTTGCTATTTCAAGGTTATCAAAAACGTAGGTTTCGCCAAGGTTTCGCTCGCCGACACTTAGGCGCTTCGCAACTGCATTTCCAACGCAAAAACGGGGCAAACTGCCCTCCGTGAAGAGCGCTGTTCACAGATAGTGCCAATCTTCGCGCAGGCTGCCGGCAGCAACCCGGCTATGGCAACGAGCATCAGCCACCAAGCAGCAACACCGCCCGAGCGCCTGCTCAACACCTCGCCCTACCTGCCTCGCAACAACAGCGCCATCACCACCGGTACGCCGAAAAGGGGCGTCAGCGTGTTGACGGGCAACACGGAGTAGTCGGAAACGGTGCGCGCAAGGGCATTGCAACACAGCGCCACGCAGCTACCGCCCAGAAAACACATGGGCACAAGGCGACGATGGTCCACCGTCCGACACAGCGCATAGACGCCGTGGGGCACAGCCAATCCTACAAAACTTATCGGCCCGCAAAACGCCGTAATCACCGCGCTCAGCAATCCGGCAAACACCAACAGCGCCGCGCGCACGCTCGCCACGCTCACTCCGAGGTTTTGCGCGTAGGCCTCGCCCAAGAGTAGGGCGTTGAGCGGCTTTGCCAGCAACAAAATGCCGGCTACGCCCACCGCCACACCTGCCACAAGCAAGGGTAGCTGAGCCGCCGGGATGCCCGAAAACGTGCCCAGGCCCCACACCACAAACGTCTGCACCCCCTGAGCCGACGCAAAGAAACTCAAAATGGCGATTACCGCCGAAATCACGAAGCTCAGCATCACGCCCGTGACGAGCAACTGCAGCCTGCCGCGCATCAGCCGCGCGCAAAACATGAGCACCAGCATCACCGCAAATGCCCCTGCAAATGCCGCAACGAGCAGCAGCAGTCTGCCCGACAACACTACGCCAGCCGCAGCCACACTGCCACCAAAGAGCAGCATGGCTATCGCCACACCAAGGCTCGCTCCGGCATTGACGCCCAAGAGCGAGGGGTCAGCCAAGGGATTGGCAAAGAGCGTTTGCATCACAAGGCCCGCCACCGCCAGTCCGCCACCGGCAAGCAACGCCACGACGGCTTCGGGCAGGCGCGAATGGAGCACCACTAAGGCTGCCTCGTCGGTCGAGGGCAGTCCGAGCAGAGCCGAAACCGTGTCGGCAACTGGCACGGACGTAGTGCCTACAAAGAGGTTGAGCGCAAAGAGCAGCGCCACGAGTATCACTGAGTAAATCATTCTTCGAGGGATTGAAAATAAGCATCGGCGGCTGGCACTCCACCATCCTTGCGCAACAAAGCCACCAACTCGCGCAGCAAGACGTGGGGCTGAAAGGGGATGCGCTCAAAAAAGTCGCTGCGCAGCGTGTTGCACACAAAGATGCAGCGCTCCTTCCACGGACGGAAGGTGACAAAGAGCGGGTCCTCGCGCTTGAGCGAACTATATGTGTGATTGGCAACCGTAGCCTGGCGAATGAGCCACACATCAGCGCGGCGCGCTTCGAGCAATCCGCGCTCTCGGCCCAAAGCAATACTGCCGGCATGAGTATCGGCGGCAAAGGCATAGTCGGCTCCGGCATCACGCAACAAAGTGCCTAAATAGCTCTGTCCTCCGGGCACATACCAAGTGCCACCCTGTGGCAAGTCGAGCATCAGTCGCGGGCGCTCAGTCTGCTCCGCAGCTTGCGCCGCCAAAGCCCGGTAGTCAGCCTCAACAGCCGTATACAAGGAGTCGGCAACCCGGCTACAGTCAAAGAGCAAGCCAAAGAACTTCATCCACTCGGCACGCCCCAGCGGATGAGGTTCCATATAGTCGGCACACTCAACGACCGGAATACCCATTGCTCGGAGCGCATCCGCACTGACATCCTGAAGCGGCGACGTAAAAACGGCCTCGCCACGCAGCGCCACACAGCGCTCCATATTGAAATTGACGCTCGAACCCGCATCGTGGAGCCGCCCATCGCTCAAGGCGCTGCGAAGCTGCTCGCCCACGACGTAATCGACATCGCAAAGCCCCACCACTCTGCGTCCTACGCCCAAGTCGTAAGCCAGCCGAGCATGCACAGCATTATGCATCACGGCGCGCTCCACAGGTGTGCGTACAAGTGTGGCTTCGGGCAAGGCGGCCGGCAGCGAATCGGACTTAGGCACCAACACGTAGCGCTGCAGGGCTGCTTCGGGCTGCCAGGGATTCCTGACCGTGACGAGCGTAAAACCTTCGTTGCGCTCTATTGCCAGCCACTGCGCATAATGCAGCGTGTCCGCACGCCCTGCGCCAACATTGCGCGGAGCCTGCGAACACGAAGTGGCTATGCCCACAAGCAACGTAGACAGTAAGCACAGATATACACACAAATTTTTGAAAGACAGCAACATAAATCCAAAACTTTATCGGCGCTGCTTGCGATAAACGCCATACGACGTTGCACACGACAGCAGCAACACTGCGCCACCTACGCAATATTTGAGCCAACCTGTACACGTAAAGCAAACGGTCAGCACCGCCGCAAGCAGCAGGAACTGCATCAGCATGTGGAGCAGCGTTGTGCGCTCCGCCCGATAGCCATATCGGTAGCGATAAACGCAGTTAATCGCCACGAAGTCAAACATATTTGCCAGCGTCAGCCCTGCTCCTGCCCCCAATAGGCCATATTGCGAATAGCCCACCGCGACTGCGAGCACAAACACTGCATTGTAGAGCACCTCCATCAACACATAGATGCGCGCGTCGCCCTTTGCCAACGCCAACATCGCAGTCGGCGTGTAGGCTGCCTTGAAGAACATATAGTTGAGCGCAGCAAGCACCATGGGCATCACACTCAGAAACTCCTCCGTATAGAGGATAATCACCATATACGGCAAGGCGAGCGCAAAGGCTATGAGGAAGGGAGCCATCAGCAGCACCAAGGCGTCAATTTGTCGGTTGACAATGAGGTTCATCTGCACCTTGTCCTCAACGATGGCCGACAAGCGCGGATAGTAATCGGCATCGACAGCCGCAAAGATGATGCGCGAGTAGCTCACGATGAGCGTAAACGCTGCGGCATACAAACCCACCTCGGCATCAGAGGCCTGATTGCGAATAAAGTAGCGCACAGCCACCTCAGCCCCCGACGTCACGACTCCGGCAAAGGCGAACGACAGCCCCAGGCGCAGGATGGGAAATCCGCGCTTCAAGCTTTCAGCCCTGAGACTCAGTCGATAAGGATAGTGGCGCGTCGTGGCATAAAGATGAATGCAGAAGAGGCTCAGGATGCAGAGTATCAGCACCGGCATCACCCCGCTGATACCCATCACGGCGTAGAGCGACGTAGCAATAATCAACGTAGTCACTGCTCCGCCCGCCGTGCAGAGCGCAAGCTTCTTGAGCTGGTGCGTAGCCTTCAATATCGTAATTTCACCACCCAATAGAGCGCTGATTGCCACCAATGGAGCCAGGGCAAAACTCATCCACAGACTCCCCTGGTCGTCGAGTAGGAAATGCGCCACCGCCGGAGCCACGGCAAGCGTGAACATCATGCCCAACAAAGCCGTCAGCATCACCCACGAGCGCAGGATAGCTATCTGTTCGAGCAAGCGCGACGAATGTCCATCCTCCTCATAAACCTGAGCTATGCGCCGAATGCCGCTGACGTGAAGTCCACCCTGAGAGAAGTAGCCCAAGAACTCCGCCGAACGGCTCAGCAAATCGGCAAGTCCCAAGCCCGCAGCGCCGATAAACACAGCCGTAAGCTTAGTGCGAATGATAGAAATCAGGATATTCACGATTTGCACAGAGCCGAGCAGCCCTGTGCTTCGCAATATATGTCGGATGGAATAATTGATAGCAGTATGTGTTTAAAATCGTTAACTAAACCATGGGCAGCGAGTGTCCATTAATTTTTCGGTAAAGGTCGAGCGCATAGACATCCGTCATGCCCGAAATATAATCGAGCACCGCCATCATTCGCTCAAAGAAAACGGGAGAATCCACCTCGTAGTGCGACGACACCTGCTGCAAGAGCAGTCGGCTGTAGGCTTTCTCGGGATGTTCCACAGCCTCGGTGAGCAGTTCGAGCAAGGTATAAATGATGTGATAGCCCGAAAGGTCAATGTCCGTGACGGACTTTGACTGATAGATGCGCTGAACGGCTACGCACTCGCAGCCCTTATAGGCGGCATGCAACCTCGACGGAAGATGGCCGATGAGCGTACCTTCGAAGGTGCCGGCAAGAATCTCAGCCTCGTGGTCCACAAAAATTTCAACGCACGCACGCTCCAAAGCATTGATCACACACGAACGCAGATACACGATTTGGTCATCGACATCCGTGTCCGAGGCATAACTCTCCATAAGTTGCTGCTGTTCAACCTCATCAAAGAACGCGAGGAACAACTGTTTTGTTTCCTCACCCGAAAGTATCCTCAACTTATGGGCATCCTCGATGTCCATAATTTCATAGCAAATATCGTCGGCGGCTTCCACGAGATAGACCAGCGGATGGCGCGCATAGCGCTCGCTACCGTCGGGCGCGTCCAAACGAGGAATGCCCAATTCGGCAGCAAGTTGCAGGTAGGTAGCGCGCTCGCTCTCGAAGAAACCAAACTTCGACTTCTTGGCACCTACGAGCGAGGAGTAAGGATATTTGACGATGGAAGCCAATGTGGCGTAGGTCATGACGAAACCTCCCTTGCGGCGCCCGTTGAACTGGTGGGTAAGCAGGCGCAACGTGTTGGCATTGCCATCGAAGTTGATGAGGTCTGCCCATTGCTCATTGCTAAGTCGCTGACCGTCGGGGGTGGTGTAATCCCTGAAGCGCTGTCCGCGCCCTTCAGCAAAGAAACTCCGAATGGCCTTCTCCCCCGAATGTCCGAAGGGCGGGTTGCCCATATCATGAGCCAGGCAAGCCGCTGAGACAATCGAACCTATCGCCGGGAGCGAAGTGCTTGCCAGTTCGGGGTGGCGCGCAATCAATTCTTCAGCAACGTCGCTACCCAAAGAACGCCCAACACTTGCTACTTCAAGGCTATGTGTCAGGCGGTTGTGTACAAAGATACTCCCGGGAAGCGGGAATACCTGCGTCTTGTTCTGCATGCGGCGGAAAGCCGGTGAGAATATCAGGCGGTCATAGTCGCGCTGAAACTCAGTACGTCGTTCGCTGAGCGCTTTATGTGCGTCTTCTTTGCCGAGACGTTTGTGCGAAAGTAGTTGTTGCCAATTCATGATGCGACAAAAGTAGTTAAATTTAAGCAGTCAGCCCCTACTTTCCGCCATAAAAAAGGGAAAATCGGCAGAAAATTCTTATTTTTGCACTATTAATATGGAGTAGCCCACGTTGGCGCAAACAAATTGCGCCCTACCTCCACACCATTCAAAACACCGGCAACACTAAAAAAATTTAGTCCCAAGCCAATTTCAACAACCTCAACACTTCTCACTATGCAAGTCAACATCGTAAACCATTCGCACCACCCACTCCCCACATACGCCACACCTCAAAGCGCAGGCATGGACCTCCGTGCCAACTTAGAAACGCCCATCACGCTTCGCCCGCTTGAAAGAGCTCTCATCCCCACAGGACTCTTCATCGCACTGCCCGAAGGCTTCGAAGCACAAGTGCGCCCACGCTCGGGCTTGGCGATAAAGAAGGGCATCACCGTGCTCAACACACCGGGCACCATTGACGCCGACTATCGCGGAGAAATTAAGGTGATACTCGTAAATCTATCGAACGAAGACTTCATCGTTGAGGACGGCGAGCGCATCGCTCAAATGGTCGTAGCCCGACATGAAAGCGTCGATTGGCAACCTGTTGAAGCGTTAGACGAAACAAGCAGAGGCGCAGGCGGATTCGGACACACTGGAAAAAACTGATATGAAATTCAAGCACTTACTACTCTGCATCATCACAAGTCTGCTGCTGACATCGTGCGTTGGCAGCAAATCTGTTGTGCAGCCAGATGGCAGAGCAGCGCTTTCCGCCCAACAAAGATTTCGCTTCGACGCCATCTACTACGAAGCCGTCAATCAGCAGTTGGCAGGCCGATATGCCTCAGCCTATGAACTGCTTACGAAGGCTTTAGAAATCGACTCAACCGCAGCCGAAGCCCACCTTTGCATGGCTGAAATCTTAGAAGCCGTGCGCACATCCAGAGATACAACCCTGCTCCATCAATCCAACGAGCACCTACGCCTGGCTGCACACTATGCCCCCAACACTACAACGTACCTTAAAAAATACGCCGACAAGCTACTGGAAGAAAAACGCTACGAAGACGCACTGCCCGCGTTCGAAAAATTAGCAAAACTCTCTGCCAACTCAAAAATCTACTACGACCTGGCAAAGACCTACACGCAACTCGCTCGCTACGAAGAGGCCCACACAGCACTCAACCACATTGCCAACATGGAGGGCGAGATATATCCCGTCATCGAAATGAGAGCCAACATTTACAACGTGACGGGAGATACGACTGCGCTCTTTGCCTACCTGGAAAAAGCGTGCAACGAAAATACCGACGACATCCAAATCTTCAAATTACACCTGGAATACTCTTTGGACTACAAACACACAAAGTTCATTGAGCAGGACTTGATGACACGCTTAGAAAAAAATCCGGAAAACCCGGATTATCAAATGGGATTGTTCTTCCTCTACGCATTCAAGGAGTTGGACGACAATACCCCAAAGTGGGATATTTTGAAACGCATTGCCTGCAACAGCCTCATTGATGAAGAAGAGCGTTGCAAGTTTATCAACATGGTGGCCGACCAGCTTCTGACTGAAGAAAAAAGCTTAGAGCCAATCTTCACAATCTACGACACGGCTATTTACACGGACCTGAAAACTTCCAAACTACCTCAGCACTACGCTTACCTGCTTAACAAACAGCAGGCACCACGCGAACGCATGCTGCCCGTTCTGCTTCGCGCCAAAGAAATAGAACCTGAAAACGAAGACAATTATTACACGCTCGCGGCTTACTATAAAGACATCGACGACACGGACAAAATCATTGAAGTCTGTCGGGAGGCGCAGTACAGCATTCCCGGAAACCTGCTCTTCTACTTTTGGGAAGCCTACTACCTGAATTTCGATAGCGACCCCACAGCCGCCATCGAAATTCTGGAACGTGGTTTACGCCATAACACAAATACCGAGCACGACCTGCTCATCACTACACACAATTGGCTTGGCGATAAATACTACGATTTAGGGAAGAAAAAATTAGCCTACGAACATTACGAGAAAGTCTTGGCTATCGACCCCTACGACGTAAGCACCCTCAACAACTACGCTTACTACCTCTCGCTCGAAGAAGACAGCCTCGACTATGCCGAAGAAATGGGCACACGACTCTTAGATATAGAGCCCAACAACCCCACTTATCTCGATACCTACGCATGGATTCTCTACAAACAAGGTAAATTCACCCAGGCACAAATATATATTGACAAAACACTCGAAGCTGCCGACAAAGAAGACTACGATTCAGCCGTTCTCTTTGACCATGCCGGCGACATTTACTTAGCACTCGGCGAAAAACAAAAAGCTTGTCTGCACTGGATTAAAGCTCTGGAACTCACTACCGAACCTTCGGAGCGAAAGGCGATACACAAAAAAATCAAGCGCTACGCCCGACCACCCATTAGCATTCCTAAATTATGACACGACTACTCAAATACGGCTGGCTACTCACCTTGTTGCTACTCGCGGCCTGTCGCTCAACAAAAGATGCGACCTCTTTCGCACCCTCCCCACAACAGGAAGAATACATCAAGCAAGTGGCTGAAAAAGCGTTGACTTCTTCAAGCCTCACAGCGAAAGCCGAAGTTGAACTCCAGCTCAACAACAAACCCATTACACTCAACGGCTCACTTCGATTGATGCGCAACGAAGTAGTTCAGCTTTCGCTCACATTTTTCGGCATAGAAGTAGCACGACTTGAGTTCTTACCCGAATGCGTGCTGGTAATCGACCGAACAAACAAGCGCTACCTGCGTGCAAAGTACACAGACGTTGATTTTCTGCGCGATGCCGGACTGGATTTCTACACGCTGCAAGCCATCTTCTGGAACGAAGTTTTCGTGCCGGGCGAACGTAGCACAACGGCCCACACTGCAGATTTTTTCGTACAGAAAGTTGGAAACGAAACCCTGCTACTTCTTCAGAACAAGCCCAAACTTAATTACGAATTTCGCACAGAAACCGCTTCGGCCCACCTCACACGCACTGCCGTCACCCCCAAGCAGGGCGGACTGAGCGTTTATTGTAACTACGACGACTTCAAGAAAGTTGAAAACATTCAGTTTCCTACCCACATAGCCTTGGGCATTAGTGGCGAACGCGCAATCGGAATTACGCTCAACCTGTCGCGCATCAACACCGGCGAATCTTTCGCCACACGCACGCAACTATCCTCGCGCTACAACCCCATTTCGTCAGCCGACCTCTTAGGTATCATCTCTAAGCTCATGCCTTAGTCCACGAGCAACCCTGATTTTAACTACCACATCACACATTCCCCGCCCTCCCTACAATGCGACATCTGCTGTCCTACATATTAGCACTGCTATTACTCCCCATTTCTGCCGTAGCTCAGACTTCGGCAGAAATTCAGGCATTGCAGCGCGAACAAGAAACGTTGAAAAGACAACTTGCCGACTCGGAGCGCCTACTATCTTCGACGAGAAACGACGTACAGTCGCAACTAAGCAACTTAATGGTGATTGAAGGACGCATGGCTGAGCAACAACGCTACGTCAGCAACCTTGAAGCCATCGTTAAAGACCTGCGCCGAAACATTAAGACGCAACAAAACGAAATCAACCGCCTCACAGCCGAGCTCAACGTGTGCAAGGCTCAATTTCAGAAAGCCGTCGTTTACATGTTTCGCAACAAACTGACGCAAAGCACGTGGCAATTCGTATTCAGCGCCAAGGACTACCGAACGATGTACAGACGTCTGCGCTACGTGACCGAATACTCTAAATACCAACGTGTACAAGGCGAAATCATTAAGGACAAAGAGCGCAAGATTCGCGAAGAACAAGCGCAACTACAAAAAAAGAAGAAACAACAAGAAGCGCTCTTGGCCGAAGGCAAGAAAGTGCGCGCCGAACTTCAAGCGCAGCAGAAAGACCGCCAAGCTACTGTCAACAAACTAAAGAAGCGCCAGTCGCAACTCACCAAAACCGTAGCTCAACAACGCAAGAAGCAGCAACAGCTAAACAAGCAGATTGAGACTCTCATTCAAAGAGAAATTGCCGAAGCTGAACGCCGACGCAAAGAAGCCGAACGATTGGCAAAAAAACCGGGGACTTCCTCAAACAAAAAAGCCCAGAAATACAGAGAAGACGTGGCTGCGCAAAACAAACTGGCGAGCACGTTCGAAGCCAATAAGGGAAAATTCTCTGCACCCATCACGGGAAGTTACGTCATCTCGGGGAAATTTGGCACTTACAGCGTAGCCGGACTGAAGGGCGTGAAGCTCGACAACAAGGGCATCAACCTAACGGGAAAGAAAGGCGCCAAAGCCAGAACTATCTTTGACGGAACAGTCACTGCCATCTTTAAACTCGGCGGTATGTACAACATCATCGTCGCACACGGCAAATACATGACCGTTTACTGCAACCTTACGAACGTCAGCGTCAAGCAAGGACAAAAAGTCAAGACACACCAAACACTTGGCACCATTGCTACCGACGACGGAGGCAACGCTACGCTCCAGTTCCAAATCAGATTGGGCAAAAACAAGCTCAATCCGCAAAGCTGGCTTGCACACTAAACCAAATAGTTCAAACTTCAGGAAGATAAGCCCACACAAAATCTTCCACTCTCCAAACTTCCGCCCATCTTCACCAATGGAAAATACTTTTTCCCCGTTCGCACGACCACTCTACGTGATGCTTAAGCCCATAGGCTCGCGTTGCAATCTGGCTTGCGACTATTGCTACTATCTTGAGAAAGCCCATCTCTATCCCGAACAAGGGCAACAAACGCTTACCGACGATTTGCTCGAAGAGTTTGTCAAGCAATACATCGGTTCGCAAACGCAGCGCGAAGTGCTCTTCACGTGGCACGGTGGCGAGCCGCTTATGCGTCCGCTCGACTTCTACAAACGCGCTGTGAAATTGCAGCAACGCTACGCCGAGGGGCGCATCATCAGCAATTGCATCCAGACCAACGGCACATTGCTCACGGACGAATGGTGCGCATTCTTCAAACGCGAAGGTTGGTTAGTGGGCGTGTCGATTGACGGGCCGCAAGAGTTTCACGACGAGTACCGCCGCAATCGCACAGGGCTTCCCTCCTTCCATCGCGTCATGCAAGGCATACGCTTGCTCAACAAGCACGGCGTGGAATGGAACGCCATGGCTGTTGTCAACGACTTCAACGCCGACCACCCGCTCGAATTCTATAATTTCTTCAAGAGCATCGGTTGCCAATATCTGCAATTCACACCCATCGTTGAGCGAATTTGTCCGCACAAGGACGGACGCCACCTTGCAAACATCAAGGACACCTGCACCGACCTTCCGCTCACCGACTTCTCCGTCAGCCCCGAACAGTGGGGCAACTTCCTCTGCACCATCTTCGACGAATGGGTGCGCAAGGACGTGGGCCGCATGTTTGTACAAATCTTCGACGCCACGCTCTGCAATTGGGTGGGCCACCCACCAGGCGTATGCACCATGGCAAGCACATGCGGACACGCTGCCGTCATGGAATACAACGGCGACGTCTATAGTTGCGACCACTTCGTGTTTCCCGAATTCAAATTGGGCAACATCAAGGACACCCCCCTCGCCACAATGCTCTATTCTGCCCGACAAACGGAGTTCGGAGCCATGAAGACGAATGCCCTCCCCAAACAGTGCAAGCAGTGCGACTTCCTCTTTGCCTGCAACGGCGAATGCCCGAAGAACCGCTTCGCACGCACTCTCGATGGCGAACCGGGACTCAACTACCTCTGTCGCGGTTACTACCAATACTTCCGACACGTGGCGCCCTACATGGACTTTATGAAACACGAACTCGCAGCCGGACGCCCACCGGCAGGAATCATGGAAAAATTTCGTCAACCATAAACAATCTCACCCCCTATGCTCAATAAAATCAAAACAAATTGCGAACAACTCCGCCACCGCCAATGGTGGCTATCGTGGATAGGCGTACTCGTAGGCTGTAGCGTCATGGCAGCAGGCTTTGTGTACTTCATCAATCCCTACAACATCGTGCCCGGAGGCGTGTATGGCACATGTATCGTGCTCCACTCCATCTTCCCCGAAATCCTTGTAGGTACGTTTGGCTACATGCTCGACATCCCCCTCATGCTCCTGTCGCTCGTGCTCTTGGGTTCAAAACTGGGCGGACGCACCATCGTTGCAGCGCTCTTCATGCCCACCATCATGAACCTCATGACCCGTCTGTCCTACCCCGCAGAAGCCGTGCAAAGCCTTGATCCCGCCATGCTCTTGGGCGGCTGCATCGACCTGAGCCACGACCTGCTGCTCACCTCCATCATCGGCGGTGCACTCATCGGCTTGGGCGGCGGTATCGTAGTGCGCAGTCAGGCAACGACAGGCGGCTCGGACATCATCGCCATGATACTATATAAATATTGTCACATCCGATTCAGCAACGGCATTCTGCTCGTTGACAGCATCGTTGTGCTATTAGGACTCATGGTGTTCGGATTCGGCATCGGACTCGACACCGAAACCACCTCGCCCTCACTCCTACTCTCGCTCTACTCGCTCATCGCCATCTTCATCACCTCCAAGGTGCTCGACTACGTCATCAACGGACGCAAGGACGACAAAATCCTCTTCGTCATCAGCGAACGCCCCATTCAGGAGCTCCGCAACTTCATCCTCAACGACCTCGAACGCACCGCCACCATCATC